>JAGOSH010000003.1 GCA_018062425.1 Minisyncoccota bacterium
CTCCTTTGGTGGGGATTAAAAGTTAAACTTTACCGAAAGCGTCTTCTGTATCTTTTTTTGATATTTTATCAATCCCATTATAAGGGTCATCTAATTCAGAAGCGACTTCCCATAAAAGATACAGCACAAACATGGTTGTCCATACTGTGATTATTCCCGCATAGGTTGTAATAAACGGGAAAAACAAAAAAACAGAAAAGAAAATCAATGAGAAAACACCTAAAAGCATTTTTACCGCGGGATGAATTCTGACACAGATGTTTTCATTAAACATCTTTTCATCCTTTAAAAAAATAGCTGTTTTTATTTTCTGGTATTTTTCATTGGCTGCCTGTATTTGGGTTGAAGCAATCAGGCCGTGTACAACACCAATTACACCAAGTAATGGTTCAAAAATCCCGATATCGTGGGATTCAATAGCTATATTCTCTCTGAGAAAGAACCAAATAGCTGAACCAAAAAAACCTAATATAGTTGGTCTAATTAGCAAGGTGGCATACTGCCACCACTGTTTTGAAATCTCAATCTTCATTTTGAAACAAGTTTAATTATGGAAGGACAAAGATATGATCATCCAAATACTACTGTATATGTGTAAAATATACAAATAAACACCTATTTAAAATAAGATTCAAGAATGTGGCGGGCGATGAGACCTGCCTGCCGGCAGTCAGGGAATCGGTCACGAGTATTTTTCTGATGAAAAATCTCGCTACCCCGCCTCGCGCCGTCGCGCTCCGGCTTTCGATATCTCTCCCTGCCTCGCAACGACAACAAATAAAAACAGGCATTTAGCCTGTTTTTATTTTTCGTAGCGGGCGATGAGAGAATCGAACTCCCGCCAACGGTTTTGGAGACCGTTGTTCTGCCACTAAACTAATCGCCCAAAGCCTCCACCCTAGGGTGGAGGCTTTGAGGACGCAAAATAAAAAATATTGCGTCCTATATATAGAGCCGAAGCTCCATACAAAGAACACGCTAGCGGACTACCCGCTGCCGATTCATTATATCAGAAATAAAAAAGAATACGAAACTATTTTTTAAGTTCCTTGTGCTTAGTCTTTGCCTTGCACCATTTGCAGTACTTCGCTAGTTCGAGCTTTTCGGTTACTGTTTTTTTGTTTTTACTTGACCAATAATTGGTTCTCTTGCACTTGCTGCAGGCGAACTTAATAAGTCTAACTTGTTTAGCCATGGGTACAGATTAGCTCAAAATACGAGAAAAGGCAAGTTATCTTAACAATTACCCTATAATCCTAAGGGTTTTATTGCTGACCCTTGGCGCCGCCAGCTTGTTTTAAAATTTCTGAGTCGAAAGTATAGGTTGTGCTCTTTTGTTTATTGAAACGATCCTCTGCCAAAGCCACTAGCTTGGTTACCAGCTCTACCCCCGAGATTCCTATCTTTTTCCAATTGTGAGCATAAAGACTACCTGGAAGGGTGTTAACCTCGTTTACATAGACTTTCTTTGATCCATCGTCAATAAGGAAATCTACCCTAGAAATACCAGTACAGCCGAGTGTTTTGTATGTTTTTCTGCCCAAGTCCGCTACTTCTTTTAAAAGTCCTTCCTCGATATTGGCAGGGATTTCACTGTATTGATTGTTTACTCCGCCATCCCCTTTCTTGCCTCCACTTGAAAGATATTTATCTTTGAAATCAAAAAATTCTGTATTATTAAGCGGGCGTTCTATTGCAGCCAGTTGCAGTTCATCGTTGCCTATAATAGGCAGGGTTACTTCGATCAAATTCTGTACTCCTTCTTCTACTAAAACTTTATCGTCGTAGTGCAGAGCTACCTCTATGGCGTTTTCTAATAAGGATTCGTCTTTAACCTTGGATATACCAATACTAGAACCCAAGTGTACCGGTTTTACAAAAAGTGGATATTTTAATTTTGAAATTTGACTCTTGAAATCCTCTTTGTTTTTTTCCCAATCTGACTTTGTAAACCAAACATATGGAACCACGGGCACTCCAACAGCCGAAATGACTTGCTTGGTTAAAACCTTGTCCATGGCAACAGCAGAAGCAAATAAATCACACCCCACAAAAGGAATATCTGCCATTCGAAGCACCCCCATAAGTGACCCATCTTCTCCGTACGTGCCATGCATTGCGGTAAAAGCAACATCAATCTTTGTAGTTTTTTGTATCAACCCCGGCCAGATAATATGTAGTCCGTTATCGAACAGTATCTGAACCTTTTTTTGTTTTGCTAAAATAGCTTCTAAATCATCCTGCTTGAAATATGCCAGGTCATTCATTTTCTGGTCAGAATACCAAGATCCATCTTTCGCAATATATACAGGCCACACTTCAAAAACATCCGTCGCCAAGAGTGATTCTATGATAGGTGTATGTGCAGTAATGATAGAAACGTCATGCTCAGCACTTCTACCTCCGAAAAATACAGCGATGTTTCTTTTCATGTTTTAGATAAATTAAAACTGGTAATACTGACTAATAATATTGATCTGGCCAGTCGTTCTGTAATAATACCACATCACCCTTCACAGTTAAATGAGGCAGTGCGGCAAAAGCTTTCAAGCCCGTTTCAAACCAAAGGATTTCACCTTTATATGAACCCTCCTTTAAGCCTTGCTCGATGTAGCCAGTGACAGAATTTTTTATTAAAACAACTTTTTCTATACCGGAACTTGCTAGCTGTCTACCTATCTCTCGATGAACTTCTACGGTTCTGTGGCCCATTTCCACCAGACCTGGAGTTACATAAAATCTTCTATGTCCTTTTAGAGATACTAAAAATTCTATGACCGCTCTCGCTCCATCCGGGTTACCATTGTAGCTATCATCTATTATGGTAACTCCCGATGGATCAGTGCGAGGTTCGAGCCTGTGAACGAAAGGTTTAGTGTTACTAACTCCTTTTTGAATTTTCTCCATAGGTATACCCAGGAGAAGAGCAATATGAATAGAAGCAAAGAGCGGACCGACTTGATGAAGTCCAAGGAGCTTGGAAGTTAATTTAAATTTATTATTGTCTTTTACTAAACTAAAATATGTACCGGTTAGATCAGAACGAGGTTTCTCTACCTTCCATTCATTTATACCATTTCGCGAATACACTAAATGATTTTTAAACGAGTGTCCTTTTGTTAAAGTATTTTCTCCGTTTACATACACAGGTTTATTCCCCAAATAATCCGAAAGCTCAAAAATAGTGCTAGCTGTTATTTCTAAACTTTTAAATTTCTCCAAATGGGCTTCGTTGACCCCAGTTATAACGCCCAAATCTGGTTGTACAAATTCACACATCTCCTTGATATCACCTTTATAATACTCACCAAATTCAAAAATTAAAACTTCTTCATTCCCCTTCAAACTTTTTATAAAACTACTCATGCCGAGCATGGTGTTGTGGTTCTCGGGCGGAGCAGCCACCTTTTTGCCTTCCATTAGAACCATTTTCAGTATCTCTCGCATGGTTGTCTTGCCGTAGCTTCCAGCAACAGCTATCTTGAAAGCTTTATGCTTTCTCAGCTTACTTTTTGCGCTGCTGATTACCCAATATTCAATCGGTTTTTGTATTAAAACTTTTATTAGAAACACTGGAACAGCTATCCCACAGGCTAAAACAAAAGGTAATAAAACAACAACCAACGCCATCAGCACATACTGACCAGAATCAAGAAAAAATACAGCTAGCGCGATAATGGTTACAACAAACACCCATGCCACCACAAGCAGAAGCAAGGCTTTTTTTGTAGGGACGAATTTTTTTCTAACTTCAACTTTTTTGAAACTTTTTATATTTTTTAACCATTTAAAATAACCCTCGAGTTTGTACTCGCTCGCCTGGAGCATATAAACTATCGAACGGGGGTATTGGATATTGTAAGCAGATAGCCATTTTGCAAATATATTTTTTTGTATATTTTTCAGCATAATTTATCTCAAAAATTCTCGTATTAATCCTGATACTTCTCTGGGTTTTTGCTTATGTACGAAATGGTCTGCTTTTTCTAAAACTTCTAATCTAGAGTTTCTGATCATCGTATTTAACCTTTGTCCGTCAGAAAGCGGAGTCTCGGTGTCGTCTGCCCCCCAAATCAAAATTGTCGGTACTTCTATTTGTCTAGCGTACTCACTCAAGTCTTCTTTTATAACCTTAACAAAAGTATTCTTCAGCGCACCGGTGTTGAGGTAGTCACCACCCACAAAACTATACAGCTTTTTCTTTAAAGAATTTCGATAAAAATAAAAAGGTGGTATGTATGTAACGAGCTTTCCAGTTTTTGCGATAATTTTAAAAACATAATTCTTTAGGGTTTTCCTCTTTGCGATACCTGCAGATGCTACTAAAACAAGCTTTTCTGAATTTAACTTTCTTTCTGATACACCCTTGATAATGATTCTTCCACCAAAAGAATGCCCAATCAAAGCGTAAGGCGATATGTTTAACTTGGCGATAAAACTGCCGACAAAATCTATATAGTCGTCTAAGTCCCAGGTTTCTTTAGGTATTTGTGTTTTTCCAAATCCGGGCAGATCAAGTCTAATGACCCTATATTCAGAGTTTAAAATAGAACCGATATCGTTAAAACTATCTAAACTATCCTTCCATCCATGCAGAAAAAGCAGGACTTTACCCGCACCTTCGTCCTCATATTCAGTTACCAGATTATCTACTATTACTTTCACACTTCTAATATAACACTTTCCAAATCCTTCGGCACATTGGTGAGATTTTTATAGCCATTCTTGGTTATTAGGATCATGTCCTCGATGCGCACACCACCAAAGCCTGGCAGGTAGATGCCTGGCTCGATAGTCATCACGCACCCTACGGGTAAAATGTCTGTAGTCTTGGGCTTGAAACCTGGCCATTCGTGGATGACGGTACCTACTCCGTGGCCTAGGCCATGTTGGAAATTGTCTTTATATTTTCTAGCCAGAAATGCCCGGGCTGATGTATCTATTTTCTTTGCATTCTTCTCACCTTTAGCTATAGTAGCGAACGCGCGATTCATAGCCTCTAAAACATCTAAATATACTTTCTTCTGCTTGGCGCTCGGCTCACCCCAGAAATACGTACGTGTCATGTCAGAACAATAATGCTCAACTGTCGTTCCAAAATCGAGCATTATTATGTCCCCTTTCTTTAATTTAACTTTTCCTGGTTCATGGTGAATATCCGCCGAGCCTTTACCGAAGGCAACTATGGGAGAGAAAGAAAGTATTGGTGCACCATACTTCACAAAAGATTTTTTGATGAAATTTGCTACCTCTATCTCAGTAATTCCAGTCTTTAAATACACTAATACGTCCCGAAGCACTTCCTCTGCTATCCATTGCGCTTTCATAATGTTCGCCAACTCCGCTTCGCCCTTTACCGCCCTTACTTCGTGAATTAGTTTAGTTTCAGTCATAAATTTATGAATTCTTTTTATTCAGTGCTACTAGACATAATTTATACAGAACTCGGGCACCTACATTTCCATCCCATTCGTCATTGCCTGGGGCGACTTCGCATAGGTCAAAGCCGATTATTTGCTTGCCGGAGGCTAGGACTTTTTCAAAAATATACACCACTTCTTCTAGCGAAAATCCACCCAGAACCGGAGTGCCTGTATTCGGCGACAAATGTGGAGACAGTCCGTCAATATCAAAAGAGATATAAACCTTTTCGGGTAACTTTGAAACTATCTCCTCGCAAACTTGAGCCCAATTCGATCCCTCGAAAAGTTTCTTCCTGATATCATACTCAGTAAACATACTGACTCGGCCAGCCTCCTTGTCTACCAGATCCTTTTCACCCTGCGAGAAATCACGTATCCCCACTTGAACCAACTTCTCTACATTTTTTATCTTGAGAGCGTTATTAAAAATAGATGCGTGGGAGTATTCAAAACCTTCATAGGCATCCCGCAGGTCCGCGTGCGCATCAATGTGTAAAATTCCAAATGAATCATACTTTTCTGCGAGTGCTTCCATGTAGCCGAGCGGAGTGCTATGGTCCCCACCAACGACTCCAACTATTTTACCTTCCGCGAGTAGTGAGGCAGTTTTATTTTTTACATCTATTTTGAAAGCCAAACACGCTTCGTTAATTTCATTTTTTAGATTTTCATCCACCTCGCCTTCTGTGTATTTTCCTAAATATTTTTCTACTTTGATTCGTATTTCTTTATTTTTTACAATCAAATCATTAGGGATGTCTAGCATTGCTATCCCACTCTGCCAAGCGCTAGGATTTATAGGATCATACAGATCAATCTGCTGTGACGCGTCGAGTATAGCCTGCGGACCGTCTGCGGTACCGGCTTTATACGACACTGTGGCTTCCCAAGGAAGGGGTACGAGAACAAGCTCCGATTCCTCTACACCAAAAGGTAATCCGAAAATTCCATGGTCATGTAAACCATTTTCATTTTGATTAAAATTGGCTAATTTTTCTAACCTCTTTTGTTCTCTTTGTTGTTGATCCATAATTATTTGAATTCTATCACAATATCGCGGAAATTCTCTATCCTGTCTTTACTATCTATTTTTATGCCTTCTTTTTTATAAAGCGCCATGCGGTCCTTCCTGTGCTTGTCATCAATCCAAATCTTGCCCCCTGCGTAGACTATCCTATGAAATGGAATCTTTGTCTCGCCAGCCATGTAGGCCTTGCCTAATATATTCGTAATGCTCTGCGAAGCCATGGTTCCACCACCCGCTGCGCGAGAAATGTTGCCATACGTCGTCACCCGTCCCTTGGGAATCGATAATGCAATTTTTACCACTCGTTCGCTGAAGGTCATTTTTTACGACAACCTATCTTTAAAATCTTTGTAATCAAACTCACGTACAACTTTGATTTCCCTATCTTTATTCATGATGGCAATCGACGGCAGGTTTACACCATTGAAAGTATTATTTTTCACCATTGTGTATATAGCCATGTTTAGGAACACAACTTTCTGTCCGATTTCGAGTTTGGCTGGGAAAGAATAGTCGCCAATCACATCTCCCGTCAGACAGGTTGGACCGACAAGTCGGAAAATATTTTGATCCCCGTCCTTTGCTTGTTTTGCTCCAATAATATGTGGTGAATATGGAATTTCTAGCACATCGGGCATGTGGCAAGTCGGTGACACATCGAGCACTGCAATATCCATGCCGTTGTGTAGAATATCAACAACCGAGCCAACCAAGACTCCAGCATTCAATGCTACTGCTTCTCCGGGTTCGAGGTAAACAGTCAAATTAGGATAACGAGATTTGAAGTCATTGAGTGTGTCTTTCAAAAGTTCGAGGTTGTAGTCATCACGAGTTATGTGGTGTCCACCACCGAAATTCACCCACTTCATGTTAGGCAGAAATTCACCAAATTTTGATTCAAAAACGGCCAAACTACGCACGAACGCCTCGGCGCTGGATTCGCATAGATTGTGAAAATGCAGGCCTTCTAATCCTTCGATACTGTTTGGCTCAAAATTGTCGCGAGTAACTCCGAAATGTGAATTTGGCTTCGACGGGTCGTACATTTCTACGTCAGCTTCTCGGTGTTCCAGATTCACCCGCATACCACAGGAAGCACCTTTATCGAGGGCGATATCTTTGAATTTTTTCCACTGAGAAAAAGAATTAAAAACCAGGTGGTCTGCGTATTTCAGATATTCGTGAATGTTTTCATCTGTATATGAAGGACAGAAAACATGGGTTTCTTTGCCAAATTCTTCATGGCCTAACCGCGCTTCGAATACCGAACTAGCCTCACTACCCGAAAGATACTTCTGTGCAATATGGAACGTTGAAAACATAGAAAAACCTTTCAGCGCTGCTAGAACCCGGGCCCCGGTATCCTGCTCTACTTCGTTTAAAATATCCAAATTACTTTCTAGTTTTTCTTCCGACACTACATACACTGGAGTTGCCACATTGGCAAAATCATCCGCCATCCAACCCTCCTCGGTGACCCACGGCTCTATAAATTTTTCGGTGTCTTTCATGGTATTTGTATTTAAAAAATTATGAAAATAAATTTTTTACACGGTCTGGGGATTTTTTCCGAGGACCTGGAAAAAATTTGATTTTCTTAATTTTAACTAATAATTCTGCTTAAGTGCCTTCGGTAAATCTTTAAGTTTCTTCACCACTGTTGTGAGCCCAGTTTTCGCCATTTCATCGATGTAGACTTTTGAATCGAAAGATTTGTCTTCGGTGTTTTTTACCCCGACGCCTCCCCATTTGCCTTGAAGAACAAGCTTTGCCGTGGTTACCGTCGGAATAGCTGTGGTGTAACCTATAGCGTTACCATTGGTTTCTTTGAAGGCTTTCTGGTGGTCGCAAACGTTGTATATATACATGTATTGCTTCTTCCCTTTCTTGGTTCCAGAAATAATATTTCCGATGTTGGTCTTACCTTTGTAGCCTGCGTTGAAGTCAGCCCCGGTTGGGAGAATCTTCTTTAGGAATTTTACTGGCACTACTTTCTTGCCTTCATAATCCACCTCATCGATACGAGTCATGCCTACTTCGTAGAGTACGCGTAGATATGTCAGGTACGCCGGAGAGAATGTCATCCAAAACCTGATTTGTTTCAATCCTGGGATGTGTTTCGGAATAGTCTCGAGCTCTTCGTGGTACATCAGATACGGGGTAAACTTTCCTGCTTCTGGGAAATCGAATTCGAAGAACGCTGCATCTTCATCGATAAGCTTTCCCCTCTTTACCCATTTGCCATTCTTCCAGTATTCGATAGGTAGAATCAATTCACGGAGGTTGATCTCTGGGTCGAAGTTCGGTGCGAATTTTATTTTCTTGTCTTTACTTCCACCATTACAGTCCAATATGTCTATTGTTTCTACTTTATCAAAAAGGTAATCCCGAGCATAAGCAGAATAAATATTTGAAACTCCCGGGTCGAATCCTGATCCTAGAATACCGAGAAGTCCCTTTTTCTTCCAATCATCATTTTTTGCAAGCTGTTGTTTGTACGAAAATCCGTATTTCTCTGGGTCTTCATAACAAGCAGTATCTATATAGTTCACTCCGTATTCATAACAGGCGTCCATAACCACCAGGTTGTCATACGGTGAGCCCCAGTTCACGACTAATGTTGGTTCAACTCTGCCGAGTAAACTTAGAAAGAATTCTTTGTTACCCACGTTGCCTTCATGTAGGTGAAGTTTTACCTTGCCTTTTGATTTCTTGAGCACGGAATCACGCACTGTTTCCATTTTTTTTAGCGTACGCGACACTAGATGAATCTCCGAAAATATTTCTGGACTTTGTGCCATTTTATGCAAGCCAACAGCCCCCACATTTCCACAACCGATAACCAAAATTTTATTATATGTATTCATTGATTTTTCCTTGAATTGTTATATATTTACAAGGTAAGTTTAGCGTCAATTAACTAGCATGTCAAAGAAAATAATCATCAACAAATTCGGTGGCGGAATCCTCAAAAAGGAACTAATTCCCTTCATGGAAAAGCGCATCAAAGAACAATTGAAAGCGGGCTTTGCGCCCGTAGTTGTAGTGTCGGCACTGCCTGGAGTAACAGACAAACTACTCGGTGAAGCAGCTGGCAAAAGTATGCAGATGAAAGACAAGATAATTTCCAGTGGTGAAAAAGAGTCTGCTCAAATGTTTGCAAAGTATTTGTGTGACCTAGGCATGCCGGCAGAAGTAGTGCCAGCCGAGGAAATGATAGTTACCGATGATAACTTTGGAAATGCAAACATCATCTATAAAATTTCTGAAAAGAATGTACAGAGAAAACTATCATCATTGGAAAAAATCCCGGTCATTCCTGGGTTCATCGGTAAAACAAAAAATGGCGAGACTACAACCCTCGGCCGTGGAGGCACCGACACTACTGCCTGCTTTGTGGGAGCAGCACTTCGTGCAGAGAAAGTTGTGCTTTGGAAAGATGTCGACGGAGTCATGTCTGCAAATCCAAAGATTGTTAAATCTGCAAAAACTGTACCATTTGTCAGCTATCAGGAAGCCGAAGAAGCTGGCAAAATAATCCACGACAAAGCTATCCAGTATGTGAAAATGCATGACACCCCGATAGAAATAGCATCCCTCGTAGATCCAAAACAAAAGACTGTAGTTGGTAAGGCTAAGAAGTTAAAGCATGGCACCAAGATAGTTAGTTACAAAAAAGACCTAGTCCTGTTCACTATTACCGACGAAAGTAAAAAAGAAAATGGATTACTAGCTATCAGCAGTAATGCATTCTTTAAACACAAGGTGGACATAATCCTCATCAGTAATACTCAATACAGTATTCAAATAGTTGCTGATAATGCCAACGGCAAAGCGGAGGAAGTTTATGAAGAAATAAATAAAAAAGTAAAAGAAGTAGAGATGCATCCAGTATCTATGATCTATCTCATCGGAAGCTTTGATGTGTATGATGTGAATGACTTCAACGCCATGTTGATAAAAATGAAAGCGGACCTCGAAATCAGCGCCTTCCTGTACAAAAACTGCACCCGACTGGAAGCGATAATCAAAGAACAAAATATAGATAAAATTATAAATTCATTACACAAAAAGTTTATTAAGTAATCCCAGACGTCGGACATCTGGGATTCTTGATGTCCGACGTCTAAACTAAAACATGGCAAAGAAATTCAAAGTTGGCGTATTGGGGGCGACAGGGATGGTTGGACAAAATTATATACGACTACTCGACGGACATCCGTGGTTTGATGTGGTGTATGTAGCAGCATCGGCAAACTCTGCTGGAGCTAGCTACGGTGAATCAGTAAAAGGACGCTGGCAAATGCACTCGCCTATTCCAGCGAATGTTGCTGGGCTTACAGTAGAAGATGTAGCGAGCATAGAAAAAGCAAAAGAAGTTTGTGACTTTGTATTTTCTGCTTTTGAAATGTCCGACAAAGAACTGATAAAAGAAACCGAAAAGAAATATGCCGAGGCTGGACTACCAGTAGTATCAAACGCTTCCGCCAACAGATGGACAGATGACGTGCCAATGCTCATACCCGAGATAAACGCTGACCATGCAGAGATAATTAAAACTCAACAAGCAAACCATGGCTGGAACAAGGGTTTTATAGCTGTGAAGCCGAACTGTTCTATACAAAGTTACCTCACCCCGATACATGCGCTCGAGGCTGCTGGATACGAGATTGAGAAAATTATGATCACTACCATGCAGGCAGTGTCTGGTGCCGGATACCCGGGTGTACCATCACTCGATATGATCGATAACATCGTGCCCTTCATCGGTGGAGAAGAAGAAAAGACAGAGAAAGAACCTCTAAAGATTCTAGGAAAAATTGTCGATGGAAAATTTGTAAACAGAGATGGGTTGAAGATATCTGCTACTTGTACTCGTGTGCCAGTGACTGATGGGCACACCGCAACTGTAAACATTTTATTTAAAGACAAAAAGCCAACCAAAGAAGAAATACTAGAAATATGGAGAAATTTCAAAAGTGTTCCCCAAGAACTCGACCTACCTTTCGCGCCAGTGCAACCAATACATTACACAGAAGAAGAAAATAGACCCCAGCCGAAAAAGGACCGCGACTCTGACAAAGGCATGGCAGTAACAGTCGGACGTCTACGACCTTGTAATGTTTTTGATTTCAAATTTGTAGCCCTATCCCACAACACCGTTCGTGGGGCAGCCGGTGGTGGAATTCTTAACGCAGAACTCTTGGTTAAGAAAGGATATATAAGTTAGATTCCTTCTTCTTTTAGTTTTTCTACGAGCTCTTTTTCTTTTCTGGAAAGTTTAGGTATTTTTATATTAAGTTTAACTAGCAAATCTCCGCGTCGGCCTTTGTTCGGCACACCCCGGCCTTTGACTCGCAATACTTCATTCACAGAGATACCTTCTGGTATATTGATATCTATTTTGCCGTCCAATGTTTCGATTGAATATTTTGCACCGAGCAGTGCGTCCGTAAGTTTGATGTCGAGGTTCATATACAGGTCACTACCTTCACGTTTGAATGTAGGATGTGGCATTACTCGTATTTTGATATACAAATCTCCAGCCGTACCATTTGGCACAGCCTCCCCCGCACCGGTCATACGCAAAGAGTCTCCATTGTTGATGCCTTCGGGTACATTGATTGTGATTTCTTCTTGTTTGTGTAAAACACCCTTGCCTTTGCATGTGTCGCAATGTTCTTTGGGTACTTCACCTCGTCCAGCACAAGTGTCGCAGACCTTGGTGCTAGATATGGTTCCCAGGATTGTCCTCTTGGCTTCTTGAACCTTACCTTTACCTTTACAGGTTTTGCAGGTTTCCATTTTGGTTCCGGGCTTAGCGCCGTCTCCGTTACAAGTAGAACACTTAGAAGTTTTAGATAAAAGTATTTTTTGAGTCACACCGAAAACAGAATCTGCAAAAGAGATTTGTATTTCGGTTGAGATGTCTCGTCCTTTTCTTTTTTGAGTACGACTGCCACCTCCACCAAAGAAGTCACTGAAGATGTCGTTCAAATCGAATTCCATTCCCCCGCCATTTTGAAAACCAGAAAAGTCGAAACCTTCGAATCCACCGAATCCACCTTGGTAGCCACCCTGTTGGCCGCCGCCGAAGCCGCCCATGTTTTGGTAATTAGAACCAAATTGGTCGTATTGGGCGCGTTTCTGATCGTCGGAAAGGGTCTGGTAAGCCTCGTTTACTTCCTTGAATTTCTTTTCATCGCCCTCCTTTTTGTCTGGGTGATATTTGTGCGCCAACTTATAAAAAGCCTTCTTTATTTCTTCTTTAGAAGCTTTTTTATCAACGCCCAATAATGCATAGTAATCCTTACTCATGGTTAGGTATTATACTCATGGACGATAATAGGTCAATATTTCTGCGCCCGCGGAATTTAGGTTTACCCTATCACTCGCCCTGCTCATTCGCGAATGACGGGGCTCGCGAGCGAAGGAGTTAGTATACTTCCTGCTGGTAACATTTTTCGCAGTACACAATCTCCGGTCGGTCTGGGGCATAACTGGTTTCGAATTCTACATTACACTGACCTTGATGATTGGGGTGATTTTCTTTACCACACATACATTGACGATGCCAAAGTTTTAAAGGGGTACGTTTTTGTAACCTTTCATAATGTCGTGCATTAGGAGATTTTCTGGGAATTGGTACATTCATTCTTTTATAAAAATTAAATTCACCAGGAGTAATGTTAAAAACTTTGGTTGAATAAAATTCTGTCGAATCCAAACAATCAAAAGCTTCTTTTAAAATATCTTCTGAAACTTCCTTAATATCATCTGGGATATTTTCTAGACTCATGGTTGATTTATTATTTGTCTCTTGCGCGTTACCCCATAAAAATCCTTTTTTATGGGTTTCTTCTTCGCTTAACACAGGAAAATACTCTTGCGCAATAGTTTTATTATAAGGAAATGGACTAAGTTCTCCTGGAAAAAATTCACCGAAACCGTATTTCGCTCCTCTCCTATCAACGTAAGGCATATCGTCCATGTGTTTCTTTATTTTTTCTACTATTTCGAAATAATCGTCTTTTGTATATTGTTTATTAAAAATACAGTATTGTTTTTTGTGTACTCCAATACAACCAAATAAATTTTCTGAATTATGACAAAACAACGAGTAACTCACGTTGTACCCTCCCCAACAACTTAACGAAAACAAAAGTTTACTACCGTTATCTCCTGAATCTATAACCTCGTACATTTGTTCTGCTGTAGCACCAGCGCCATACACATCATGGGTATCCTTAAGCCCAGCTGCACCACTTACACAATAAGAGCAATCCTCAGCATTATCTAGATCAAAAGATTTTTTGCAATTTTTTGTATTTGTAAAATAATCACCAGTGGAATTTACGGCATTTGTCTGATGAGAGTATTTATGAACTGCATTGATGCACAATTCATCAAACTCCTCTTTCAATTCAACAATCGAATTATAAGAACCTAAATTCAATTCTTTTATTTTTTTATCATACTCAGGTTTACTTAATTGAATATTTCTAAAAACATATTGTTTGTTTCTTAAATTACTAGACATAAAACAATCTGTACATCCACGACAATCAAATAAAAAATAACTAGTAGTAATATTTACAGAATCTACTAAGTACTTACTTCCATAGCAACTTTGGCAATTAACCAAATCGTAACAAAAATCACATTTTATTGACCAATACAAATCAAGAGAATCTTTACTGTTTACGACTTTAGAACAATACATTACATCATCGCACCCCCACATTCCAAAAGACATAAAAACATTTTTGAGCTCACCGGCGTAATTAGTATAAGGACTATTGAAACTTTTAGCGTTAAAAAGAGGAATACTCGGTACTGTATTAAGAAGTTCTTTCCATTGCTGGAAAAAAGGCTTAGAAAAATCATAGTCTTTACCATAAGAAAGTGAATCAAATTTGTCACTCCACCAATAATCTCGATCCACTATACTAACACCTGATTCTTCAGAAAAAGAAGTTATAACAGATTTACCAGTAAGCGAACATTTCCGTTTATATAAAAACCTTTCTCCTCTCCAAGCCATTCTCCTAACCAATCTACACTCCGGACAAAAAGTCGGTGGTGGAACTTTTATCTTTTCATAGAAAGAAAAGTCGTCTTCTTCTATAACGAAATCTTTTTTACAATTTTGGCAGTTTTTATTTTCGCTTGGCATTTTTTTATTCTGGTATTCTGCAGAATATGAGAATATTCATTAATCTTTGAACTATATCATCGGTTCGGCTTCTTGTTCTTTGGGTGTATCGTCCTTTTTCTTACCAGATATTGCTTCTTTTTCTTCTTTACTACGGATAATGGTGGCTTCTTCTTCGGCTATCAATTTCTGGGCATCATCTTTGGAGATAGAATATTTCCTGCGAGAAGATGCAATTATTTCTTCCTTGGAAGATTTATATGGTGGTGGTAGGACCCGAAGCGTTTCCGCCGAAAACGGGTCATACGATTCCCCATCGATGGTCATCTTGATATAGATTTCACCTACCGCCAGGTTGATCATATCTTTCACATCAAAAACTGGAGCGAATTCTGGCTTCAGTTTTACAGCGTCTTCACCACCCACCCGGAAAGAAATAATACTTCCCGTGTTTCCAAGCACTGCTTGATAAATCTTGGGATTAATCTGCCCCACGTATTGGTGCGCCATAGTTAGATTTAGCCCATATTTACGCGCCTCAGACAGGATGTTTTCAAATGTTTGAGTCACTATATTTTGAAACTCGTCTACGTACACATAGAAATCATTGCGGTCCTTCTCTGCGATGTTGGCACGCTCCATACCGGCTTGTTTGATCTTGGTCAAGAACATCGAACCGAAGAAGCTGGAATTCTCTTCCCCGATTTTACCTTTAGAAAGATTAATGAAGATAATTTTCTTCTCATTCATCAATGTCGAAATATCAATTTTGTTTTGCTTCTGTCCGAAAATATTACGGAGCAATGGGTCGGATAGAAACTGTCCGAGTTTGTTGACCAGTGGGATAATAGCGTCAGTGTCGAATTTCTCCGACCAGTCGGCGAATTCGATAGCGAAGAAACGCTTCACCATGTCGTCTTGAATGTACTCCACTACCTTCTGTCTATAATTTCTGTCGGTCAACATGGAGATCATCCCGCGCATAGTGGCATACGGATAGTCTAGTAACGCCAGACAAGTAAACCGGAAAACGTGTTCGAGACGTGGTCCCCAGTTGGAACCGAATTGTTTCTGTAAAACTTCGATGAGTCCTTGAGTAAGTTGAAATTTGAATTGCGGATCAACGTTCGCCAGCGGGTTAAAAGAAACTGGGAAGTCTCTGTCCGACGGATCAATGATACATACGTCTTCGATACGCTCCTTTGGAATGTAGTCGAGCATTGCGTCTATCACATCGCCGTGCGGGTCAATGAGACATAGTCCGTGTCCGTAGGTGATGTCCTGGCGGAGCATGAGCTCTAGGAGTTTGGTTTTGCCGACTCCTGACTTGCCGATGATGTACAGATGGCGACGACGGTCTACGCGTTTGATACCGAAAATAAACTTCTTTTCTTCGAGTGCCGCTACATAGTTTGTCCGCCCGATAAAGGACACGTCCTCGGGATTCACCTTGCCGAAAATAGGTAACTCCGGTGGTGGAGGCGCGTATTTGATTATCTGGACTCTGTTTAGTTTCGACATATTGCCTACTTAGTGTATCATAATGAGTATGAAAATACACCGATTTATTGGAGACTTTAATTTAACTGGAAAAGAGGTAGATATTACTGACCCCGAAAATATCAAACAAATAAAGGCTGTTTTGAGGATGGAAGTTGGAGACGAACTAATCCTGTCCGATGGGATAGGTGCAGAGGCCAGGGTAAAAATTATTGAAATATCCAAATCCAAAATGGTGTGTGAGGTTCTGGAAACAAAGAAAACAGAAGAGTCTGACAAGACAGTAAGTCTGTACCTGGCGATTTTGAAAAAAGAAAACTTTGAACTCGCGGTGCAGAAAGCAGTGGAATGCGGGGTGGCACAAATAATCCCTGTCATCACCGAACGTACGGTCAAAGTCGGACTAAACATGGAAAGGCTGGAAAAAATAATAAAAGAAGCAAGTGAACAGTCTGGCAGAAGTATCCTACCGAAACTTTTTGAGACGATGAATTTCGTCGAGGCATTAGAGCATGGTAAAGAAAATCAAGAAAAAGTAATTTTTCATCTAGTAGATACAGAATACCTACCCGAAAAAAATGCATCCTCGGTTAGTATTTTTGTCGGGCCTGAAGGCGGATTTAACGAAAGCGAAGTAAATCTAGCAAAAGAATCCGGCTACACTGTCGCCTCTCTGGGCACACTCACCCTCCGTGGTGAAACCGCAGCAATAGTAGCCACCTACCGAGCAGTGCAAGGAATTTAACTCTTGTTTTTGTATTTTAATCGCAAGATAAGAACAGTTACTATGAAAGTCGAGATGACAGACCGCGAACCATAAACTATGGGTAGTAACGACATTGTTTTTATCGGTTCAACCAAACCAAAAAGAGAGGCTGCGCAGTTGGTGGACCACATCCCGACAGATTCAGTATTTTCTGTAGCTTTCCATAATTGCACCAAGGTAGGCAAATAAGCAATAACGAGTATGGCTTGGACAGCTAAATGTGCCAAAATGTTTTGACCACTTATAATCCATGCAATAAAAACAAAAACCACAGCGCCCAAACAACGTTTTTCAAACGTATTAAAAATCTTTCTGGAGTCATTCCTGGACAAAATAACTCCGCATATAATAAATACCGAAAGTGTATCAACAACATTATAAGAATTAGCCAACAAACCCGGAACACCACTTTCTTTAAAATTGGTAACAAGACTGAGTAAAGTTGCAAACACAAAGAAAATCCACGTCGCTAGTACCGGCTTCACTTTTCCTTTTTCAATACCAACCAAATATATAATAGTGTAGGCCAGGACGCACAACACCATAGCAATCTGAGGCAAAAATTTTATTATTGGGAATAACGTCATTGAATTAGGTTTAATACACCTCTTGCTGATAACACTTTTCACAATACAGTGTGTAGCCTTGTTTCGGGTCAAAGAGGGACGAGATGCTTTGGTTACACTTTGCACACTCAGCCTTGTACGAAATACCTAGCGGTACCATGGTAAAATGATTTTGAATACGCAAAGAAGGATGCACCAATGGAATCGGCAATTGCATGACCCGATAAAATTGGAGTTCGCTTTCGGTAATTCGAAAAGGCCTTCCAGTTACTTCACATTTGATGGCAAAATTTATAATGTCATCTTTAGTACCCTCTATCGTTTCTGGAATATCGCTACCAGATAAAACTTTGGTGACTCCTGCATTAGTATCGGGCTCTGACGCTATATACCCGCCAAGCTTTATAATTTCCTCGTCAGTAAGCGGAAAGGAAACTTGAGCGTGGGAAAAGTTGTATGCTTGCGCAGAAAATTCAAACCCTAATCCGTCTCCATACTCTCCCCTTTGCATCATGTCTGTTTTAATTGTGTCTACCAAGGCGAAATACTCTTCTGGTATGTATTGTTTATTGAGCACGCAATAAGATTTATTTTGCAATCCAAAACACATGAAAGAATTGCTGACATTTCGGCAGTTAAAAATAAACTCGGAATCGGTGCAGAATTTGCCCGCCACCGAAAACTTTACATTGTTAGATGACGAACCAATGTTAGTGGCGCTATAGAGCAAGCTTGAACCACCAGAGAATGTGACATCCATCGAGTCTTTGTGGGCAATGCACCCATCTGAGTGGCGAATATGTTCGGATTTTTCTGAATCAGTGACATTGATAAGGTCTTTACTGTTTTCAAGGAGAACACCATCAACCCCGTTAACGACGGTGTTCATAGATGCATTGACCGGGGTTTGCTTTACCAGGGCCCAGAAACTTTTATCATACTGTTTTATTTTGTCTCTGGTGAGGGGGTACACAGCCTGCATAAAATTTTCATATGCTTCTTTTGAAAGCTGCTCATTCCACACACGATACTTTGCATTACGGAGCCCTACACAACCAAAACAATTTGTAGAGTTGCGACAGTCAAATAAAAACATACTGTCGGTACAATCTTTGGAAAAATACATAAAAGCCGACTTGTAAGAATTATCAACAAAGGCGCTGCAGTATATATGATCCGAACTATGAATTGCCCGAGAATCCATAATGTCTTTACTTTTATTAACCAAGCTACAGTACCAAGCATTTTCTACAGAAAAACAACCTCCGGCATAATATACATTCTTGGTATCTCTTCCTCCGTTTGAATATTCACTGTTGATGCTGGCTGGGTCACGATTTAGAAACGATGGAACAGGAAAAGACTTTCGCATAGTAGATAGAACACCCATAGGACCTTCGTCTTCTTTGTACAATACACCGTACAAGAATGGATCAAATTCACCACCAGTGAAATACTTGTAATCAAAAACAGGGAAAGGACATTCCTCTGAAAAGACTGAAATCATCGACTCGGTATGCCCTGTCGCATCACACGGCCTCTTGAAAAGTCGGAGTAGTCCCATGTGTACAAAACGTCGCATTCGCCGACAAGTTGGGCAAAAGTTTGGCGGTGGAACACGAAATGTTTTCAAGAACCCAATGTCTCCTTCCTCAATATTAAATTCTCCTTCACAATGTTTATGTTCGCCTTTCCATCTGCAAGTACGCGCATGAGGAACCAGATCTTTTAAGACTTCGTCGATTAATGCGTCGAATTTTGGGGTTTTGGATTCCATATTTTAATATACCTCTTGCTGATAACACTTTTCACAATACACTATTTCCGGTCGTTCGGGAGCATAGCTAGTTTGGATTGAAATTTGGCATTTACCGCAATTCCTCTCAAAAAGCCGCCATTTGTTAACTCTGTCGATCCGTCTGTTGTGTCTGCAATTGGGACAACTCCGCGGAACGGGTAATGATAAGCGTTTTAATAATTCCAACTCACCAAGTGCTATACGATAAGGTTTAGTACACAGAGTACAAGCCAACACTTCTTTGGTAACAGCATCTGTAATATCGGAAATACTATCAGGCAAGTCAGCAGTATTTTTGGTTATATTGTGTTCTCCGCTTTTAATCTCTGAAAAGATAAAACCCTTGTTTTGAATTTCTTCTTTCGTCATTGGAAAGTATTGGATAGCATAAGACGCGTTGTAAGAAAATGGCGACAAATCATAAGGCATAAACTCACCGTATTTGAATATTCTTCCTTGACTATCCACATAAGGGTTCGCTTCTAGACTATTTATTATTTGTTCTCGCAACTTCTGGTATTCTTCTTTTGAATACTGCTTGTTTAAAATACAATACTGTTTGTTGCGCAAACCCACGCAACCAAAGCAGTCACTCGAGTTTATTACATACATACTGTATTCAACGTTTTTAACATTACTCCACACACCCGAAGAATACTTCACCTGGTATATACCTTCACCTGCCGTTATAGAATCAACACAAGACTCTACACCGCTACCCCATTCGCTGATATCATATGAGTCTTTAAATGAAGGCAAGGTTATAAACTGGCAATATTTGGCATCATCTGCAGAAGCAGTCATGTAAGAATTCTTAACATTTTTAGAAGCGTATACATACTCACCGGTTACGTTTACGTTCATCCGGCCGTACATGAAACGACGGGGAAACTTATTCCAAAAGTCATGAATACTTGATTGAATCAATTTATGGTAAGAATATTTGTCTAAATTCATACTTTTTATTTTTTCTAAATATTCTTCTTTAGAGTATGCTTGGTTGAATATGTGGTAGCTTTTATTACGCAAATTTACACATCCAAAGCAATTCGTACAACTGACACAATCTTTGGAATACCATACATCGACTGATTCTGCACAATTTTCAGAAAAGAAAATCCGTGACCCATCACCACCAATACATTCGTAAGCAAATTCAGTCTTATTCATCATCAAGCAGTCAGCAACATCTTTAGAATGGTTTACGATGGTAGAATAGTATACATTTTCGCAAAAGTCGGCATTGAATAGCAGGTAACAATTTTTACATCCGCCTGCGTGATTTATGTAATCACTGTTTTTGAGGGTAGAATAAGTAACTACCAAATTCATTTTGGGAGTTTTTAACATCAGATCCTTCAGTTGGTCAAAAAAGTTACGACTCGAGTCGTATTCCATTGCATACTCTGTACCATCCCAGGAGTCACCCCACCAACAAGATCCACAATATATAGTTTTATGTATCTCGGGATCAAAAATAGTAACTACATTTTTAGTGCACAGATCACAAACAGCTTTGTAAAGTGTTCGCTCATTGCGAAAAGCCATCCGTCTTTGCAATCTGCATTCCGGACAAAAAGTCGGTGGTGGAACTTTTATCTTTTCGTAGAAAGAAAAGTCTTCGGGTTCGATGATAAAATCTGTTTTGCAATTTTGGCAGTTCTTGGTTTCGTTATTCATCGCCGTTTAGGATTTTGCGTAGTACATCTTCGGGAACTTCTTTCGGTGTTTCGCTTACAGGCGGAGCTTTTGGTGGTTCGGGCGGTTTTGGAACTGGTGGCGGTATTGGAGTTGGATCTGTCTCGGTCACCTGAGTATCATCTTTAACCAAAGTCGGTTTTGGTTCAATTTTTGGAAGCTCTACTTTTGGAGGTTCTACTTTAACCGGCTCGGGAGCCTTTACTGGTTCAACTTTAATTGGTTGTGGTTCTGGCTTTGCCTCGCTGAAGTCTTTGACGAAAGCGGGTTGTGGGTTTGTTGGCTCTACTTGAGTTTTATCGATTAGGTTTTTGAGTGCATTCATTTTGTCTTCGCCGGCACTGCGGTCGGATGGATTACTCACTGGCTTCTCTATCGGCTTCAACGCTGAAAGTGAAATAGGTGCTACTTTTTCGGGTTCTACTTTAACCTCCTCGGTTATAGCGCCAGTTTGTAGTGCGGTAGCTAGTGCAGATTTGAGCGATGTTTTTTGTCCGGCTTCGTATTGTTTCTTTACCCTCTCGTCTTTGTTAAATATTTTTTTAAGATTACCAAAAACTCCAGGCTTGTGTGGCCTATTGTCTACTGGTATGTCAGTACGTCTGGTATCGTGGGCTTGATTTGGACGATCCGGATGTGGACGTGGGGGCCTAGATTCTTCCCTTCTTTCTGGTTCGAATTCTATACCCAAATCAGCCAAAGGTTTGTAATAAATAGCCTTGTTCTTGGCAGTGTCTGATTCATTTTTCAAAGGTTTCAATTCCCCTGCTTTTATCTTCGCTATACAATCCTTACAGTAAACTGGTCGTCCTGGTTGAGGCTCGAACGGCACAAAAGTTTCATTACCACAAACAGAACACTGGGCTTTGAATTTATCACCACCAGAGCCGGCTCCGCCTGATTTGCTCGTGCCTGTGCCACCCTCACTCGCAGCTACGGTACCGCTCCATTCCACTATATCTGCTTCGACTTCTTCACGATTGCGACAATACAGAGCACGGGAACTTTCAATAACTGCTTGCTCAATTTCTTTGTTCACTGTTTTAATAAGCGGGGGCATGGTCTTGGCAGAAAATGGACGTGAGGTCATACCGTCTACCATCAGCTTCAAATATATTTTGAAGTTTGGCAGGTTGACTATGTCTCCTGGGGTGAATTCTGGATCAAATTCTTTCTCTAAATATTTTGTATCCTCCGCACCTGTGCGGAAGATGATCATGGTACCGATGTTACCGAAAATAGAATCTCGCATAGAGGAGCTTTCGCGAGTTACCAGCTGGGCTGTATACTGGTGTGCTACAGTCAGAGACAAACGGTATTTGCGAGCTTCCGATAGGATGCTGGCGAAAGAGTCCGTCACAAAGTTCTGGAACTCGTCGACATACAGATAGAAATCCCTACGCTCATCCTCTGGGATACGTACGCGCTCCATAGCAGCGAGCTGGATTTTGGTAATCAACATTCCACCAATTAGACGCGAGTTGTCCTCGCCGATGCGGCCTTTGGATACGTTCACCAGCAATATCTTGCCCTGGTTCATCAGGTCGAAAATATTGATGGTGCTTTTTGACTGACCGACGATGTTACGAATGACGAAAGTGGATAGGAATTGACCTACTTTGTTCTGAATCGGCGCGATGGCTTCATTACGGAACTTGTCCTGCCAGGCTTCGTACTCGTGCACCCAGAAAGCTTTAATCACCGGGTCTTTCAAATTACCGATAATCATCTGGCGGTAATCCTTGTCCACAAGCATACGGGTAACACCGAGCAGTGTGGTACCAGGAGTGTCGAGGAGCGCCAGGATGGTGTTGTTCAAAATGTATTCCATACGAGCAGACCAAGCGTTGGCCCAAATCTTGGTAAATATACCCATGAGTCCGGATGCTACCAAGTGTTTATGTTCGGGATTTTCTATTTCGAGTACGTTGAATCCGATATGAAAATCTGTGTCTGACGGGTTGAAATACACCACGTCTTTGATACGCTCTGGAGGAATGGAAGATAAAATAGTTTCCACCAGCTCACCGTGCGGGTCCACTACGCCGACACCCTCGCCGTTCATGATGTTCTGATAAACCATGTTGGTCATCAATCCGGATTTACCAGTACCGGATTTGCCGAGTATGTACATGTGCTGACGACGGTCCTTGCGCTTGATGCCAAAGAGCTGATTCTGATCGCGATAAGTAGAGTAACCGATATAAGTTATATCCCGATTCTCCGGGAGACCTGGAATTGCCATGAGGAAATTATAGCATGCAACTAGCCGAAAAAAAGCCCAGGTAGGGGCTTTTTTTCGGCTTTCTTTTATAAAACTTCTATTTGTTCAAATCTGACATTTGAATTGGACTTTGCACGGATGGCGGGTTCATGTCTATGGCGCCGAATTGCTTCTCGTAGCTTGCAACCTGAGAACTCATCCAGTCTGCAATGCTTTTCATCACCTGCGGAGTTGTGGCGAAAGCGTCCAAGGCGTTGCCAGAGGTAAAAGCGAAAGAGAAAAACTCTTTACCGAAAGCTCCCATGGCTCCATCTACAAACTTCTTTGGTAACTGATTCATATCTACTTTTGTTGGGTCTATCATATATTTTTTGTTATTTTTATAATCTACTCTAACCTTATCACAGTTTAGAACTTCTTAATAACTTTCTTTTTCTTGGGTTTTTTGGCAGAGATTTGGCAATATCAATTAGAATTTCGACCAGGTTTGGGACTTGAGAAACCTGGGACTCTTTTACTTAGGAATAATTCCTCCTAACGAATCTACGTCACTAGCAATTTTTTCTCCAGCTAAACTTTTTAAGTGTTTCTGTCCTAAATACTGTTTATATTTTTTTTGTAATTGTTTTAAAACATCACTATGTGAAGGCATTTCACTTTCGAAATTATTTATTTTGTTATCAAAATCATTGCTATACACCGTACTGCCTTCAGGATTTATTTTCGTATTAAAATCTTCGGTACTATATATACCAACACCAAAAAGATAGTCGCGTTGTGTTTTATTCAGACCTAATCCATCAAAAGGATCATTCTTCATTTCATTATTAAAGTTAAAATCTTCCATAAAGATAATTTAGACAAGTAAATATTAATATTTTGTTTATATTTTTATTATACACAAGCGCTTCCAGCCCTACAACTTTCCCATCTCCATACAATGCATACTCTCCAAACATCGCTTACGAACTAAATCCATCTTTTTCATCTTTTGGTTTGTTAGGGTTATGAAAAATCCCTCTTTCCATTGATTTTGTTATCGGATTATACGTAAATGACTTTAACCCTTCTATATTTGGTAAATCTGCTTCTGATGTAGGAGTGATGGTTATACCGCCATTTACAACATCTCCTTCTTTTACCATGTTTCCTCTTAGTTCCATGTGTTGGTCTAATGGTCTTCCTATTGAATCTTCTAGTGCGGACTGCTTTGCAAATAAATGCCTACCTACTGGTTTATCAAGCAAAGAGCGCTTTTCCATTCCCTTGTAAGGTTCTCCTTTACGCCACCATGTTGTATCTTTGCCAAATCTATCCTTTTTTATTTGTCCCATGTCATTATGAATAATCCAGTTATCTAAATTATCAATAGATTCGTCGTAACTATAAAATTCATTTCTAGGAATTGCTTCGGTCGTAGCAGAAAGACCATATTTTTTTTGAAAAGCAACTCTTCTTTTGTATTCGCGACGAGAAAGATACTTATCCGGTATAAAATCTTTAGTATTATCTCTAAGTTCAAAACCACCCTTATATTCCATAAGGAAATACATTTTATCCCCAATATTTGCAAAATGAGAACCATGAATGTTAATTATCTTGGTTCCTTCAGGTAAAGTAGGAGTAGTTCCTGAAAAAGATTCATTGGGTGCAACTAGTTCTTCTTCTAATATGCGATTGGCATACAGATTACCTGCCAAAGTTTCATCCATTTTACTTTTATCCATTGCTTTAGATAAAAATATGCTTTTAACAAAATTTGATACTTTGTTTGGAGCAGGTTTTTTTTGGTCATTCTTTTTACCTAGATTAAAATTTTCCATAAAAGTATTATGTGGTTATGACAACCTCCTTCCTTTGCGGTTAATAGTAATCTCTGTTATCTCTATTTGCTTTGGCAATTTTAATAGATACAAGACTATATCTGCTACATCATTCGGATCCATCCATTCTGTTGGGTCTTCTATCTTCTTTCCGTAATCCTTTTCATGCATTTGCGTATTCATTCCACCGCAGTGAACATAGATATTTCTACTTTTTGTTTTTGCTAACTCTAGTCCAATATTATATGAACCACCACGCAATCCATATTTTGTTGAAGTATATGCCAGCTGATCATTAAATCCGGATTTCAAATCTGCCGTTGTGCCGATATTCAATATATCCGCTTCATTTTTGACAATGTTATCAAATAAGGAAGATAGAAAATACAGTGGCGCAATAGTGTTAACTTTGAAGGCTCTTTCGAACTTAGAATAAGTAATTCCGTTTATCTTTTCCATCGCCACAATTGCTGCACAATTTATAATTGCATCAAAATCACTATGGTTTTCTTTGATTATATTAACAGCATTATCAATGTCTTTTTCCACTGCAAGGTCACAAGCAATATTAATGACACCCAATACATCGCAAGACGTTCTGCTCACATTAATCACTTCCAGCTTTTCAGTTTTACACAAGCTTGCAATCGCCTTGCCAAGACCATCACTAGCTCCTAATATAATTATTTTCTTCATATATATATATTAATTATTACTTCATAAACCACCATTGCCTAAATTCAACACAATTCTTGGAATCATCAAATTTTACCACAAATACACCATCTAAATGGTAACGCTTATCTTGATAAGTATATTTATTTACCCAATGAATAAACGCAACACCATTTTCAATGGTATATATTTCGTAATCTAGAGTAATGTCAGTAAGATTATCTATATCATTCCAGTAACTTTGAATTTCTTCCTTTGTGGTCGCGGACTTAAAAGGTCTCTCGTAATAATTCTTGGTTTTAGAAAACAAACTCAACACACTATCTTTATTCTTATTGACCCAGGCGTTCTTAAACTCTTCCATCCATTTTACAACATCATTTTTTGTAATCATATTGGTAGACATAGTATTAGATGACTTTTTTTAATTCTGCTAAATCTAACTCTGTTCTACTGTCAATATAATTCCCTTCTATTTCGCCCGAACCATTAATCCAAACCTTTTCTGGAATAAATTTATAAACTCTTCTTGGATATGATGTCAGGAACATAGCAACATCTTTCATTTTATGTTTAGTCCTAGTGTAGTGACACTTAAGCCCCACAATAATATCTATAGGATTAGTTAATTCGTAAGCCTTACCCTGAAAATAAACCCCAACCCCAGTGCCTGATGGAACGGTGGAATCATAAATGGTAATAAAAGTATTTGAATTGTTTCTTATATTTTTTGAGTGCTGGTTTTCCTTCCAAGATAATATATAAAAATTAAGCTCTTTATCATAAGAGCAATACACAGGAGTATTCCAAGGCAAATTGTCTGGAGTTATTGTAGCCAGATTAAGATACTCGATTTTTTCTATTATTTTACTTGCAGCTCTTATAAGCTCTTCCATATCTGTTTATTATACACAAAACCACTTCTTTTTGGGTGGACATTTAATGTATCATTTTTATGATTTATTTGATTCTTTATCTTTTTTTGTTGGATGACTCACATAGCTTCTTTGCATGTTTTTCTCCATTTTCTCTTGATACACCAAAGAAAACTCTTCACTAGTAAAATGAAAGCTGTTTAAAATGTCAGCTAGATACATATAGCAGTCGGCTATTTCTTCTAACATTTCTAGTCTAACTTCTGGATTACTAACAATTTGTTCTGTTTTTTTCTTTTTTATAATATCGATAACTTCGCCAACCTCTGCCACCAAATAAGCCACCCAAGCAAGTCCTGTTTCTGGATCCATGGCTGGCCACTTATCTTTATTTTTCTCGTAAAGTTCTTTTGACAAAGAGAGCATTTTGTCAACGCTAATATTCTTTTCCATGTTTAGATTATATCAAAGTAAATAAATAAACTGAAAACCCCTATTTACGGGACTTCTTGCTGACTTTCTTTACTTGGCTCGCCGAAGCCTTGCGCGTAGGCGGCTTTGGTTTCTTGGGTTTCTTGTCTGGCAAAGACTTCGCTATATCAAGCAGTATTTCCGGAAGATTTTTCAATTTTGAAAGTTGCACTTCCTCTACGACGTAAAAAGGCTTCGAGCCCGGATATGCTTCATCCTTGTCACAAATCCCCTCCAGCTCCGCCGACGCAGGCAGTATCTTCACATATAACTGATCATCACACACCAGCCCAACGACTTTGCCGTCACAATACAATGCATATTCCCCAAACATCGCCCGAGTAGTGAATCTATTGTCATCAAGTTTTTCTAGAATGAATTCTATTGTTTCCTTTTGGGTGGACATTGCAAATTTCTATTCTTTAATTAAAAGTTTCTCGTTTAAAATTGCACACTCAAGAAAATGCAAAACCATATAAGCAAACGTAGTAGCAATTAAAAATGGGAAATTACCTTTCCTCGGGATATTTTTATGAATAATCTTTTCGTTTCTCAAGATCCTTCCATTATTTATCCCTTTAACTAAGTCCTCAGTTACTCCAAAAATACTGAGTTTATTTTTGTTTTCAAAAAGAAATCTTAATTTATTTCCTATTTTTCCTTTATTTTTTAATTCATTATCCAAATTAAGAATACTATCAAGCAGCGTTACTGATTCTGTAATAAGTCCATCAGAATCTTCTTGTTCGTATTTATTCTCTATTAATTCCAAAGAAGAAGCTATAAGCTTAGTTCTATCTTCTTTAGCTGTTTGTTCAACTAACCAAATCGGCACAATACGTTTTTCAGAAATTTTATTTTTAAGTTTATTTCTTGCCGAAGAAAAGGCTACTTTAGCGTAATAAAAACTACCTGCTAAAATATAATTTTCTGTTATTTTTGGATAAAATCCGAAAGTTACTTCTTGTTGGAATGGACCTATAGAATTCACTGTTGCATATTCTTCCTCGTTACTACCTGGCATTAAAATGTTGCGTTTTATTTTTACTTTTTCAGTCTTTGTTCTAAAATGATCTAAAAAATTACGAATAATCACAGAATCAACTCCAATTTCATAAAAAAGATTTATACAATCAGAAATCCAGTCAATTATTTTGTGTTCTTTGTAAGTAGCTATATTTTTATCTTGGGCGAATTTCCCAAGACTCTCTAATCTTTCTTCGAATTGTTTCAATTGAATGCTGTTCATAACTTTATGTTTACTCTAAAAGAGTATAAATTATTTTTCTGTTTCTTCTGTAAAACGAACCACAGCGTGAATAGTTGCTAAATAAAAATAAAACATCCAACTCAACCAAATGTTCTTATTGTAATTATTTTTCTGTTTATCATTATGATGCCTCACGGCAAAATTATTGGCTATGTTAAAGATATCTGAGTCATCTTTTTTTGATAATTTAACTTTTATTTCAGATTTTAAAAACTCCAAACAATCTGCTAATTGCCTAACAGCATAACCTCTGTCTTCAAGAGTAGAGCCATATTTCCTAAATTTATTTACAGCACTATCAATTTTTTCTTGAATTGATTTATCTATATTTGAAGGTACCTTAGATTCAAAAAGTACTTTAAATTCTTCTTTTACCAAAGAAAGCATCTCTCCTTTGAGACTTAACTCGTAACCACCTTCATAATCATTTAAAAATTCATTTAAAGCATTAATATATTCAGTCCTCCCTATTTCATCATCAAAATTTTTATAATGCCATCCACAATTATCCCAACTATGAAAATTAGCTTCATTTTCTAAAGGTGCCGAAATATGATCATAAATAAACTCAATCATATCGAACAAGTCTTCTTCAGAGTAAAAATATATCCAAGTGCTTATTGGCCATAAATTAGTTTTACGTATTTTTCTCATAACGTAAGCATCAATATCTTTCCCTGCAAGACCTTCGATAAAGCCGTCTGTGCATTCAACACCTAAATATTTCTGGAAATAGCCCTTTGAACTAAATTCATTAAAAATATTTAAAAAAACTTTCTTAAGAAAATCAAGATCGATACTAGGTTTATTTCCTTTTCTTTGTGAAAAATATTTTCTCATTACTTTAACCTTAAACTTTTTATGAATAAAAACTAAACAAATTATACATCAAAAAAATAAGTAAAACGAAAACCCCCTTGCGGGGGCTTTGTTGTTACGCTTTCGGTTCTTCTCCTTCCTGATGCTCGTGGTCGTTGACTTCGGTTGGTTGTTCTTCCATTGTCGCGCCGGAGCTTTCAGCGGAGGCGGAGTCGGCTCCTCCGGCTTTTTGAACGGCTTCACCAATCTTAGACATTTCGTTTGAAAGTTCTTCGGTGGCTTTCTTGATAGCTTCAGCGTCGGTGCCGTCTTTGAGTCCACGAAGAGCGGTAATCTTTGCATTCACTTCATCCTTTAATTCCTGTGGAATCTTGGCATCGTTATCTTTCAACGCTTTCTCGGCTGTATACATGATCATCTCTGCAGTGTTTTTCACATCTACAACTTCTTTCTTTTTCATGTCTTCTTCGGCGTGAAGTTCTGCATCGGCCTGCATCTTCTTGATCTCATCTTCCTTCAGTCCAGAGCTTGCTTCGATCTTGATAGAGTTCGCTTTGCCTGATGCTTTGTCCTTGGCAGTCACATTTAGAATTCCGTTGACGTCTACATCAAATGAAACTTCAACCTGTGGCATACCGCGAGGTGCTGGTGGCACTCCGTCGAGGATGAACCGGCCGAGGGATTTGTTGTCAGATGCCATCGGGCGCTCGCCTTGGACGATGTGGATTTCTACACTGGTTTGGTTGTCCGCTGCGGTCGAGAATACTTGGGATTTGTTGGCAGGGATGGTGGTGTTCCTTTCGATAAGCTTGGTAGCTACACCGCCGAGAGTTTCGATACCAAGTGATAGCGGGATAACGTCGAGCAGTAGAACGTCTCGTACATCGCCTTGTAGAACTCCAGCCTGTACCGCAGCGCCGAGCGCTACGACTTCGTCAGGGTTGATGGATAGGTTTGGAGTCTTGCCGAATACTTTCTTCACTTCTTCTAGAATCTTTGGCATTCTGGTCTGACCTCCAACCATAATGATTTCATTCATGTCTTCCATTTTGAATCCAGAAGCAGCCATAGCACGCTTGGTGATCTCGATAGATCGAGTTATGTATTCGTCAGCAATAGACTCGAGCTGGGCGCGAGTCATCTTGAGCAGTAAGTGTTGTGGACCCTCTGCGGTTGAGGTTATAAACGGAATATTGATTTCAGTTTCGATAGCAGTAGATAGCTCAATCTTGGCTTTTTCTGCGGCTTCGTCGAGGCGTTGCAATGCTAGGGCGTCTTTGCGTACATCTACACCCGAAGTCTTTTTGAATTCGTCCGCAATCCAAGCGATGATCTTGTGGTCGATGTCACGTCCTCCGAGGTGAGAGTCTCCGTCGGTAGATTTAACTTCGATAACATCATCCCCGATTTCAAGTACTGACACGTCGAATGTTCCTCCTCCAAAGTCGTACACCACAATCTTCTCATTCTTCTTTTTGTTAAATCCGTATGCGAGTGCTGCTGCTGTAGGCTCGTTGATGATACGCTTCACATCTAGTCCGGCGATAGCTCCAGCGTCTTTGGTGGCCTTTCTCTGTGCATCGTTAAAGTATGCAGGCACCGTGATGACTGCTTCGGTAATCTTTTCTCCGAGTTTTGCTTCTACGTCAGCTTTAATCTTGCCGAGTATCATCGCGGACACTTCTTCTGGGCGCATCCATTTGTCGCCGATTTTTACTTCGACTCCGCCGTTTGCTCCCTTTTGGATTTTGAAAGACATATTCTTCAAATCCTTCTGTACTTCTGGATCTTCGAAGTTGTGGCCCATGAACCTTTTAATTCCGTAGATTGTGTTTTCTGGGTTTGTTACTGCCTGACGCTTGGCCAAGAGTCCCACCAATCTATCCATATTCTTTGCAATCGAAACAATCGACGGGGTGGTACGAGCACCCTCTACGTTTTCTATAATTTTCGGTGCACCACCTTCGATGATGGCTACTGCCGAGTTAGTTGTACCCAAGTCTATACCTATGATTTTTGACATAATATTTTCTTTGGCTCGCCGTAGCTTTATGCGTAGGCGGCTATTTTAACTTATAATTTTGTGTGATTAATAATGATTTCCACAAGCTTTTCGTGGTCGCGAAATACTTGTTAAATGTAGTATATATGATAGGATAGAAGCATGTCAACCCCGCCAAGCGGGGTAAGGTCAAAGTTATGAAAAAACTAGATTATTCCAAGAAAATATTGAAAACTTTGGCCGAAAAGCCAGCAATTTCAATCGAAACTTTAAAAGAAAACCGGGACAAAAAGGCCTGCTATGCCATAGCTCGTGCATTAAAAAGCCTAGTTGAGAACGGTTATGCAGAAATCCACAATTCTGAAAATAGTAAATTCATAAAAATAACCAAAAAAGGTAAAAATAAATTAAACAGTATTAAACTTGAAGCCGAAGAAGCATTGGTTGCTGGATCTTGGGATGGAAAATGGAGAATAATTATACTTGATTTAGATGAGGGTAGAAAAAACGAACGTGAATCTCTGCGCTACTTACTGAAAAAAGCTGGGTTTGTGTGTGTCAAAAATACAGTTTGGGTTTCACCATATCCGTACGAAAACCTTTTTATGAATATCAAAAAAGACCTGAATCTTACCACCGAACTCATGATTATAGTAACTGATCATATAGATCCAGCAACGCAACTTGCTTTCTTTGAAGCTATTAAAAAATAGTTACTCCAGCTCCCCGGCCATCCATTCCCTATATTCTCGATTTAATCTACGGATATCTACTCCGGCAATTATTGGTGTTGAATAGGTATGATTCTGTGCAATCAATTCATGCACTTCTTCAAGTTTAGACTCGAGAGTTGTGACCACAAGCATCATTTGCTCGCGTTCTTCTAGTTTCCCCTGCCAATGATACATGGATTGTATGGGCCAAAAATCCACGCACGCACCAAGCTTGCTTTCAATAATTATCTTACCGAGCCTTTTTGCGTCATCAGTGTTCTCGCAAGTTGTATAAATAAATACCACATCTTATTTATAACACTAAAAACATATCTAGTCAATATTTAATTTCTTTCTTGGCTTTTATATTCAAACAAATTCACCCTAGCTGGGCGAAGGACTCTGTCCCCTAGTTTGTAACCTTGTTGAATGACGACTGCGATTTTGTGATCTTGATCCTTGTCTTCTGTTTCTACCATCTCTATAGATTCATGGATATTCGGATCGAAAGTGTCCCCTACAACGCCAAAGGATTTCACTCCATATTCTTCAAATACGCCTTGCATCTGCGCATAGATGTATTCCACGCCCTTTCTCCAGCCAGCGTCTACCTTCTCCCAAGCTTCACGGTTGGCAAAAGCCATGTTGAAGCTATCTGTCACGGTTAAAAACCGGGACAGAATTCGTTCGCGCATAGATTCTGAAAGCATGATTTTTCTATCATCTTCTTGCTTCTTGTAGTTCGCAAAGTCGGCCCGTTCTTTCTGCCAACCAGTCAGGTATTCTTCCTTTTCTTTTTTGGCAACTTTTAAATCAGCTCGTAATTTCTTAAGAGTTTTTTTGAGGTCTTCTTCCCCGTCTTCGTTGTATTCAAATTCCACTACATCGTCGTCGTCTTCTGTTTCGGGAATTATCTCGCCGGTTTTTATTTCTTTTTCTTCGTCTTGCATAACGCTATCTTAACATAAAAACACCCCTTTTTAAAGGGGTGTTTTTTGAGTATAGAATTATCTTTTTGACCACTTTGGTGCCTTACGAGCTTTCTTGAGTCCGAATTTTCGTCGTTCCTTGGCTCGTGGATCACGCTTTAGGAATCCGAGATCTTTCAATTCTCCGCGTAGTCCTGCGTTTGACAGTACTAGTGCTCGGGATAGTCCGTGTCGTACAGCTTCTGACTGAGAGTGCATACCACCACCAGAAACACGAGCTTCTACTGCCCATTTGGATGAAGGATCTTCGAGTTTCATGATAGGGTCCATGATGAGCGCTCGCTCGTCTGCAGTCTTGAAGTATTCTTTTGCATCCATGTCGTTCACCACGAAAGCATTCTTGGAAGCTGGTGTTATTCGCACGCGAGCAGTTGATGTCTTTCTGCGTCCTACTCCTTCAAAATATTTGTCTTTTTTGTCTGTAGTAGTCATCTTATTATTCTTCAACTTTTAAATTTTTCATCATTTCTCGACGTAGTTTGTTACCTGGTAGCATGTGATATACAGAAAGCTTTACTAGTTCAGCAAAACCTTTGGATTTCACAGTCTCACTAGCTTTCAAAATACGCAAACCACCTGGGTGACCAGAGTATCGGGTGTGGTATATCTGTTCTAGTTTCTTTGGAGTTATCTTGATCTGACCTGCGTTCAATACTCGTACTGGAAATCCAGAATACGCTTCACGCTTGTAAGCTGCGGAGTTCTTGCCCATAAGTAGTGTTGCTATTTCACTGGCTACACGACCGAGGGTTCGTCCTTTTGCATCTACGGTTAATTCTTTTTTTGCTTCAACTTTTTTCATATTATACAAATTCTATTATCGCGATTTCTGCCCCGTCCGACTTGCGTGGGTTTAATTTAAGGATTCGAGTATAGCCACCCTTACGATCTTTGTAAGCTGGGGTAATAGTTTCGAAAAGCTTCTTGGTTTCGCGAGCTTTGTTTCCGAGTCTAGCAGATATCAAACGGCGGTTTGCAAGGTTGTCTGTCTTTGCACGAGTCACCATCTTTTCTATGAATGGGCGGAGCTCTTTTGCCTTGGCTAAAGTTGTACGGATTTTACCGCGGATGATCAAGTTAAGTGCCAAAGACTCAAGCAAAGCTTCTCTCTGGTTTTTACTGCGACCGAATTTTCTTTTGTTGCTGTGATGTCTCATCGTAATTTAATTAATTATTCTTTCAAACTCAAGCCGAATTTGGTTAGAACTTTCTTTATTTCAGAAATTCCCTTCTCGCCAATACCTTCGACTTCAAGCAAATCCTCTCTCTTCTTACGAGCCAATCCGCCAAGTGTTCGGATGTTAGCTTGTGTTAGAGAATTCAAGGTTCGGGTTGAAAGGTCTAGTGCGTCGATGCGAGTCTTTAGTACATCAGTCAGGTCTTCTTTGTCTTCCTTATCTTCTTTGTCATCTTCTGCGTCTTCTTTCTTTGCTTTCTTTGGAGCTACTACTTCTTCTTCCATTGCAGACTCTTTGAAACCTACAACAGCTTTCAACTGTTCGATCATAGTGATGACAGAGTTTGAAAGTGCTTCACGAGGTGTCAGTGTACCATCAGTTTCGATAGCGATACGTAGACGGTTGTGGTTGGTATTGTCGCCAACACGCATGTTTTCAACTTCGTAGGATACTCGTCTGATAGGTGTGAAAATAGCATCCACAGCAATAGTGCCTATGTCTACTTTGTCCTTTTGCATCATTTCTTTGGAAATGAAACCAAGGCCTCTTTCAATCCGAAGTTCAATATTCAAATTTATCTTGCCAGTTACTTCGGCTATGTATGATTCAGGATTCAAAACTTCAACCTGACCAGTAGTTTCGATGTCGGCAGCGGTTACTGCTTTTGGTCCTTTTACAGACAAGGTTACAGTTTGTGGTTCATCAGTCAGGAGCTTGAAACGAACTTTCTTTAAGTTCAAAATCATAACGATGACGTCTTCTTTGACGCCTTCCATAGTCTGGAACTCATGAGAAACACCTTCGATCTTTATAGAAACAACACTAGCGCCTGGAATTGAGGAAAGGATAATGCGGCGAAGACTGTTGCCGAGTGTGTGTCCGTAGCCAGGATACAATCCATCAATTTCAAATACTCCCTTGTTACCTTCTTCGGTTACAACTCTTGGTTTTGAAGGCAAAATTATTTTATAGTCAGGCATGTTATATAAAAATTTATCTAATAATGTTTCGCTGTCGCGAAAATAAAAAATTAATTAAACCAGATTAACGACTGTAGAACTCAAACACAGCGTTCAGGTCTAGGAATGTGTCCATCTGTTTCGGCTTTGCGGTCACTTTTCCTTCCATCTTGTTTACATCGAAATTCAACCAAGCTGGAGCAGTGTAGTCTTTCAATTTTTCTGCCAAGGTAGTAAAGGTCTTTTTGCTCTTTGATCCTTCGCGAACGGTAACAGTGTCACCGATTTTGATTGCATAAGAAGGTACAGTTACTTTCTTGCCGTGGACGATGAAATGCCCGTGGGAAACCATCTGTCTAGCTTCACGACGAGAACAAGCTATACCCATGCGGTAAACTACGTTGTCGAGTCGGAGCTCTAGACTTTCATAAAATTTCTCTACCGCGCCTGCACCTTTGTTCTGAGACGCTTTTTTAACATAGTTAGAAAGTTGCTTTTCAGTTATACCGTAAGAGAATCGAACTTTCTGCTTTTCCAAGAGCTGAGTACCGAATTCAGAAAGTGCCTTTGGGCGCTTGGTAGGACGGACGTTACTAATAGAAGCAGAAAACTTTGGAGTTTGACATTTGTCATAAACTCCAGCACCCAATCTCTTTCCAACTTTATACTTTGGTTTCTTGATCATATTTTTTCAAAAATTATACTCGTCGCGGTTTCTTTGGTTTTGGACCGTTATGTGGTACTGGAGTTACGTCTTTGATAGAAGTAAGTTCAACACCATGTGCCATAAATGCACGCACTGCCGGCTCGCGACCAGAACCAACACCTTTAATAACAACGTCAGCTTCTTTTACTCCGAGAGTCTGTGCCTTGTCTCCTATGATATCTCCAACCTTGGAAGCAGCGAAAGGTGTGCCCTTCTTTGCTCCTTTGAATCCGAGAGACCCAGAAGAAGACCAGAATAATGTATTACCTGATTTATCAGAGAATGTAACTTTGGTGTTGTTGAAAGTAGCTTCCACAGAAAGAATACCAGCAGTGATTTTCCTCTTGCCAGCTTTTCCTTTGGTGACCTTGGTTTCAGTAGCCTCGGCTCCTTCCACCACCTTTTCTTCTTCTTTTTCGTTAACTTTTGTATTTGGCATATTATTTTATGTCTTACTTTCCTTGCGGCGTCCTGAGGCCATAGTCTTTCGTACATTGCCACGCACAGTACGTGAATTGGTTTTGGTACGTTGACCACGAACCGGCAAACGCTTCATGTGACGAGTACCGCGATAACTTTTAATATCCTTGAGCCTCTTGATGTTGGCTGAAATTTCTCTTTTTAGGTTTCCTTCGGTGCTGAGTCCTTCTACTAGGGCACGGATTTTGTTCTCTTCTTCTTCGGTCAGTTCTTTAGCTTTCTTCTCAACTTGGATGTTAGCTGCTTTTAGTATTTTTTTAGCAGATGAATAACCTATGCCGTAAATTGCGGTTAGACCATACTCGAGCCTCTTCTCGTCCGGGATTGTTATGCCAAGAATTCTCATATCTTATTGCTTCTGCTTATGCTTTGGGTTAGAACAAATCACTAGCAAATGTCTTTTGCGTTTAACCATCTTACATTTTGCGCAAATCTTTTTAACTGATGCTTTGATCTTCATACCGCTGCTATGTTAATTACTAAAATAATCAAAATAAAACGAAAATAAGGAAAAAACCCTTATTTTTTATCACTAAATCGCTCTATCTGAATGTGGAATGTATCATACACTACTTTCAAAAAAATTACAACCTTTTTATGATTCTGCCTTTTCCACCGTACGGGTCGAGCACAATTTCAACCTTGTCGCCCACCAAAACCTTGATTCGGTGCATACGCATTTTACCTCCAAGGTAAGCAAGCAATCCTTCGCCGGATTCCAACTCAACACGAAACAAAGTTGAAGGCAAAGCTTCGGTTACTACGCCACGTGCGGTTAATAATTTATCGTCTTTTAGGTTGCTCATTTAGCTGTGGAAAATATAATATAAAAAGGTCCCAATGTCAATCAAAGGAGTCTTATTTATCTCCATAATTGACTATGATTTTTATACGCTTTAGCTTGTCTGGTAGTTTCGTCCTCCAAACTGGTCGTAAAACGAGTTCAGCACTTTCGATGTTTTTGTTCTCAGCCAAGATCTTCTTGAAATCATCCTTCTTGCGCGACAACAACTGCCCAGCTATCTCGTCTTCGTTAATTTTATAAACCACCTTGCCGGTTCCAGTCAGCCTGAAATTAAGGTTTTTTGAATCCACCGACAGGGCGTCTTTGTTGCCGAAAGCAAGAATGAATTTTTGTAGCTCCGGAATAAAAACTTCTTCTCCGTTGTAGTCTGGAACTGCTATTTTTGCTACTTTCTTTACCAAGTCAGACTCCTTGAATAGGAAACCGAACACAGAGCCGGTCACCGAAACAGGAGCGGATTCTTCTTTTTGAGTAGCACTAACATTTGAACTCCCTTCCTTGAAAATTAGTGAGTCCTTGAAAAGCACATAGTCCTCAGGTACTTGCTCTAATACCTTTTTAGTTAAATTGTCTTTTAGGGTCATGGTCAAACCAGAAGACACCTTTGTTTTTTCCTCTTCGGAAACTACATAAAATTTACCCGACAGGCCTCCGGTTATGTCGCCCTCACTGCGAGCGTAAAATTTGTCATATTTGCCAGTACCACGAAAACCGAAAACTTTAAAATCAAGCGGACCGCTGTTGTATTCCTCCCCCGGTTCGTAACCATATACACCAACCTTGGTGAAACCAGGTGCATCCCCAGTCATTCCTGGTATTACCACTTCCTTCTCGGTTTTATAAATTTTGCCATTGGAACCTTCGAGACGAGTATCGATGGAGAGTTTCTGTGGAGACGCGCCGTATTTGTTGTAAATCAAAACTTGACCACGGGCTGGAGTTTTCATATCTTTTTGCGTGGTTGCTGTAATGTTGGTACTTTCACTACCTTCCATGGAAACTATTTCAAAAGACAAGTCTGGACCCTCTACGCTACCGCGCACCGCACTCAAAAGTTCTTCTAGTTTAAAATCTTTTGATTTTGGAGTAATGGTGACTTTGGCCGAAGAAAAATTTGAAGAAAGGGCAAGAAACAAAACCAAAACAGCAAATAAGGCTACGAACCACAGTGACTTGTGGCCTTTGTGTGGCTCTCCCACTGGTCCTTCAAAAGCATCTTTTTCAATGTCTACCCTGGGCGCCACGTCATCGTTCTTTTTCTTCAGCAGGTGTAATTTGTTCAGACGCTCGTCTATCTTTGTGTTTTCTTCTTTTTCAGATACAAATCTTTTCACGGTCTTACGACTCTCGGTTTGGGAGCTATTCTTGGAAACCATATCTGACATAATTTTTTTAACCATATGCTTGAATTTTAACGGAGAAATTGATTAATGTAAATCGACTCGATTATAAGGAATGGGTCTCGAACAACATCATCCTTTACAATAGCTATACCGTGCAGAGATTCTATGCTTAGAAACAACATGCGGAATTTGGATTCGGTAAGGGTGTATTGGTTCAACTGTTCGGTCTTGATTGTTTTCGAAAAGAAATCAGCCAAATCTTTGTTGACGGTAATAAAAATGGTTGCTGGAATAGAAATGTCGTTAGTTAGATTTCGGAGTGACTCTTGAAAGTTTCTGAGCCATTCGGTTCTGATCTCGGTGACCACAGGATCAACCTTTTTTAAAAGAGTGTCTGCCATGTGGCCTTCATTGTAAATTGTCATGAACGACTGAGCTTCGTCGAAAGTTGTTTTTAGGACTTTTGCTAATCTACGCACGATGAAATTCTCCCCAATCGGGAACGAGATAGATTCGCGAATAACTTCTTTTTTGACCATGGATATGTCGGTCACCTCACCGCCAATGTTCACCAACAAGAAACTCTCCTGGTTTACAAACATGTCTCGTGCCACAGCAAAGGAAGCCATAGCGAATGAAGTAAACTTAATTTCCGGCACATTAAAATGCCGAATTATGGATTTCTCTATTTCTGTAAGTAGGCTTTCCTGGCTCATTGAGATAAAAATCGACATTTCAAGTTCTTTGGCTTTTTGACCAAAAGGTTTAGCTGTCTTGTAACCATTCAATGTTGTGCTCATGGTTTTGAGCTCGATGGCTCGCACGCGATTCATATCTTCACCGTATTTTTTTGCATGTTCTTCTTGAAATAGTTTCATCTCTTTTTCAATCAAACCATCAGCTAGCTTTGAGGTGAATACAAACGGAACATTCTTCTCGAGCTTTATGACTCGGGTCTGAGAAGCGAACCAAGGAGAAGACAACACACAGTAAACTTCGCTCGGTTTGCCGTGCCCAGCAAGACAGATTTTGCCGGCTATTTCTCTCAAGGTTTTCAAAGTTGTTTCGAAAAACTTTTGATGGTCTAGTTCAGCTTCGAGTTTTATGATTTCGCGCAAGGTATAAAGGATTTTCGGAGCTCCACCTTGTTGTCGCAAAAAAAGCGCTCCGCCGACGGACGAAGAACCAATATCAAAAACTAAAACGAGTGTTTCTTTTTGTTTTTTTGATTTAGAAAATATCTGCACAGAGTAATTATAGCACAACGAAAAACATGCGTCACAACTAAACGAGTACAGCTTTGATACGTCGGATACCTTGAGCAACGGCTTCTTCTTTTAAAATCTTGAACGTGCTCAATTCTTGAGTGTTTTTCACATGAGGGCCACCGCAGAATTCTTTGGAAATTGCGTTCTCTAGATTCTCTCCGACGAAATACACAGACACCATGTCTGGATACTTTGCACCGAACTCCATCTGAGCTCCTACCTTCTCTGCTTCTTCACGAGGTATTTCTACCCGAGTCATTGGAAGTTTTCCTTGGATCCAACCATTTACCAGTCCTTCAACTTTTACCAACTCTTCTGGAGTTACTTTTTGTGGGTGCAAGAAGTCTATGCGGAGCCTCTCTGCGGTGATGTTACTACCCCTCTGATGTACGTGGTCACCGAGCACCTGCCTGAGCGCTGCTAGGAGCAAGTGGTGCGCCGTATGTAACCTTATTGTAGCTTCACTAGTGTCTGCCAGACCACCTTTGAACATACCAGATGAGGATGTTTGTGAAAGTTTCTGGTGTTCAGCCATCTTTTTATTAAAATCTTCTTTATCAATAACCTGGCCTTTATCCTGAGCCAACTCTTCGGTAAGTTCTATCGGAAAGCCGTATGTCGTTGCCAATATGAACGGATCTGTACCTTTTTCAAATTCTTTTTTACCTTCGGCAAGAGTGGTAGAAAACTTTTGCTCCTCAGCATTGAAAACAGAGGCAATGTCTACCTCGGTAACCCGCGGATAAACATCTGAGTAAAAATTAACAAAGTAATTAATCATGTCTCCAGCTGTTGCTTGCTCGAGTCCGAGTTTCTTCATGTAAAAAACAGCACGCCTGATCAAACGACGAAGCACGTATCCTTGGCTTTTATTTGCTGGAATTACTCCATCAGCAATAAGCATAGTGGAGGCACGCATGTGGTCAACCACAATACGAGCAGAACGTTCATCAAAATTTTTAGCATTCTGGCGTATCAAATCCATCACAGTCTTTAGCATATCTGTCTCGTAACCTGTTCGTTGTCCTTGCATTACTGCAGAGATTCTTTCGAGTCCAGCACCAGTATCTACATTTTTCTGGCTTAGCTTACCTATGACTTTACCGTCTTTCTTTTCAAATTCCATGAACACGTCATTCCAGATTTCAACCACAGTTTCTTTTTTGAGAGCCTGCAAAAATTCCTCGTGTGACAAGTCGCCAACATCGCCAGTCATATCATAAAACATCTCACTACATGGGCCACATGGACCGTTGTCCCCAGGACTCCACCAGTTGTCATCTGCAGGTAGTGCATACACGCGGTTCTCGGGAATTCCTAAACTCATCCAAATATCCTTGGACTCTTGATCAAACGGAGCGTCTTCGTTGCCTTCAAATACGGTTACATACAATTTCTTTGGATCAAGTCCTAGACCTTCTTCTTTTGAAGTTAAAAATTCATAACTCCAGGTTATAGCTTCTTGTTTGAAATAATCTCCCAGAGACCAATTACCCATCATTTCAAAAAATGAGAAGTGTCGGTTGTCTCCTATGTCGTCGAGGTCACCTGTTCTGACACATTTCTGTACATCAGCAATACGAGTACCCATCGGATGTTTCTGTCCTAGAAGATAAGGTACTAAAGGCTGCATGCCGGCAGTATTGAAAAGCACCGAAGGATCATTCTCGGGTACGAGTGAAGTGGAAGGAATAACAGCGTGTCCCCTCTTTTCGAAAAATTTTAAAAATCGTGTGCGTATTTCTTGCGAGTTCATTTTATTGGAGTTTGTCGTCGGTGTGATCCCTCTTTTCAACCATATTTATGACCGGTCGTTCCACCATGGAAATAAATACGAAGATAAGGAGCACGAAGACGGTAGTTAATACTGCTAAATTAAATAATCCGAAACCAGCGGCCATACCTATACCTGCAGTTACCCAGAATCCACTGGCAGTAGTTAGACCCTTGAGTCTGTTACCTTGAAATATTATCGAGCCTGCACCCATGAAGCCTATGCCGACAATGATCTGCGAAGCCATGCGAGACGCGTCGAAACCACCAATGTCAGCGTATTTGGCCGCGAGCGCTTCTGAGATGATGATAAAAAGCGCGGCACCCATCGAAACCATGGCATGAGTTTTCATACCCGCTTCCTTGTGCCCTAGTAAACGCTCGAAACCGATAACCATACCGAGTAATATAGCCAACCCTAGCCTCACGATTATTTCACTGTTTTCCATAAGAATATTCTATACTAGAGTAGGGAAAAAACAAACCAGTTACTGGTTTGGAGGATTTTACAGAAAACTATCCATCACCTCTTTAAGAAAAGTTTCATTTTCTCTGCACCACATAGATTGATCAAATTCATCGGGAGACAACCACATTCTGCCATGCGCGTCTTCGTTACCTTCGAACAACTCTTCACTTTCCAAGTCACACAAATAATAAAGCATATAACCGGTAGGATATGGGTATCTAGAATTTTCTGGTTTTTCTGTATGGGTCGTAATCTTTAGATAACCAACGAGCTTTGGATTGTTCACATGAACACCGGTTTCTTCGAAAGTTTCCCTGACTGCAGTATCTCTAGGATGCTCGCCTTCATCTATGTGTCCGCCTGGAATATCGAACCTCCGCTCTGGCCTCTCGCCTTCTTTGAGTTCGGTTTGTAAAAATTTACCGTCTTTAAATACAAAAGCATACGATGCAGTACACAGAGATAAATCCGGAAGTTCATCTGACATATACAATTCTACGGTATTGTTCTGCCCGTCTATCCAGTATAAATCCTTTTTAGTTTCTATTAGTTTTTTCATTTTAGTTCTGTATAATTACGATTCCATCTTTATCCATCGAAAACTTTTTCTTATTTCTTATATATTTAAAGACACTGAACAATTTCCGATGTTTTAAATATTCTGGATCGTTATGATGTAAATATGCTTCCTGCTCAAGGGCAGAATAGTGATAAGCTTCATAAGCGGACATATTCAAAAAGATTCTTGCATAAATTTGCTCACAAACATACAACACCAACACACCTATAAAAAGCAGATCGTATGTTTGTCTGAGATGAATGAGCTCGTGGTTTACAATCCAAGACTCTTCGAATTTTTCATCAGCAAAGAAAATAAAAGGTGGCCACGTTGATGCTCTCATCTCCTTTTTTCCTCCCATTAAAAATCTATCGATCTTAATTGGAAGAGTATCGCCATACACCGCAATATAACCTTTTTTAAATTTCATATTTTATAAGTTTTATCATAGCAAGACTTTGGCAGATATACTAAAGTGTAAAAACAAACCCATTTCTACTCCAAAACCACAAAGGTGGATGCATCTCTATTGGAGTGATTCCAGAGCCCCTAAGTAAAATTCTCCATTTTTCTGAAATGTCATCCTTGGATAATTTTACTGCTTCATCTTTTGTAATCACTCCTAGCAACACTGAACATTGTGTTATGTGAGTATCGGGAGCTATTTCTATATATTCTTTGTTCTCTAACTCTACCTTTCCATACTCTCCTAAAATAAAAGACCAATAATTAAAAATCTTTGGTCCCGAAAGGTAGGGAAATTGTTTTTTGTGCTTTACTTGAACCATATCTTTGAGAACCAAAAAATCATCGCTCGCTGCCTTAACGAAGTTAGTAAAACTTCCCCACTCTTTTACGATAGTGTTTGCAATACTTTTCCATGTGGCAATGTGTTTATTCGGCTGTAAGGCAACTTTGTATTTAGTTAAACAACTTCTAAGCTCATCGTCGGACATTTTTGAAACTTCATTCACATCAAAGACCTTTCTTGTTTCTTTATCTTGCCAAGTTTTTAAAACACTTTCCCAAAGCTTGTAACTATCTCGTTGGTAGTTTAAAGCCATAGGCAATGTAAAATATGCGAATCTCATTTCAACCTCATTGTCCGAAAAACCAGGGTTACTATCCTCCGGCATTTTGGTTTGGCCTAAATCACCATTTCTATATGCTTCAAGCAGTTTTTTGCAATTTTGATGAAATACATTGATCATAATTGTTTTTTCTATCTCGATCAAGAACTTCTTTTACTCTAGGGAGTCTAGCAATTTATTAATTTCTTTATTATTCCTAACGATATAAACTTGGGATTGATTTTTGTATTCATTTACCAAAACACGCATCTCTGTTTGTGGAAAGTTTAATATCCTACTAACTAAACCGCTACTAATTTTTTGTTGAGCACCGTCTGGTAAATGAAACTGCGGAGTGCGATTAAATATACGAATAAAGGACCGCCATAGTGCTCGCCATTTTGGAAAATCCAAAAACACAATAACATCAGCCCTGCTCAACCTTATTTCTAGAGAACTTTGGTAATTGCCGTCCATTATCCATTCATCTCTGTCAGCTATGGTCTGAACAAAACCTTTCCATTCAATCCTGGTCGGATACCTCTTTTTCCAATCACTTGTCCAGTATTCTTTGTCTAAATGAATTACAGGTCGGTCGAGTTTTTTACCAAGTTTATTAGCAAAAGTTGATTTTCCCGAACCCGATATTCCAATTATTGCAATTCGTTTCATTGTATTATTTTTATGCTTTAAATTAATTATTTATAGACCTCGTCGCAACCTCAATAACGTATCCATCTGGATCCTTGAAGTCTATAGTAAGAGCTGAATTACCTTTATAAGTGTATTCGATTGGCCCTCGTATAATATCGGCATTTTGATCTATTAAAAATTTAGAAACTTTTTCTAAAACTTCTTTTGAATCCGCTTCAAAACAAATATGTCTGGGCCCAATATTTTCATTAAACAAAACTTTTTTCTCTAGAAAATATATTTTTGTAGTACTATAGTGAAATCCGTTTTCATGATATCTTTCCCAACCAATTAATTCAAAAAGCTCTTCGTAGAAAGACAGCGACTTTTTTAGATTTGAAACCCAAAACTCTATGTGCTTTATTCCTGCCATTTTATTTATCAGTCGAAGTTAGAATCATCTTGCCGTTAGGGGTAGTCCAATCAGTGAACCGCCACCAGGTGGGAGTGAAAGTAAAATATACTTGTTCTACGCCGTATGACTTGGCGAGTTTTTCAGGAAATTTTCCAAAGTAAACTTCCTTGAATTTTTCTTTCTCTGATTCGGGCACCAGCCGTACTTGCCCGTCTAGTTGTAGTGTTTTCATATCATTCGCATCAGAGCCTACAACAAATGATGCCCGGACTGATTCTTTACTTAATATTGGTTCAGATTTTCTATAGTCTTTCGAGGTTTCAAAGTAGAAAACTAAAGGGTTTTCTGCTTGAGCAAAGTGCAATGTTGCGGCATGTGGTGACCCATCTAACATTTCCACCGCAAGCACTCCCACCCTCTGCGTTTTTAAATAATTTATTATTTCTTGTTTCATAAATTTATTTTATCACGCAACTATCCCGCCACCTAAAACTACATCTTTGTCGTAAACCACAATGGACTGTCCGGAAGCTACCAGTACTGGTTTTTCAAATACCACCTCTGTGGATCCGAATATTATTTTACAGGGTAGAAATTCTCCATGATAGCGGATTTGGGCGGTATACCTTTTATTTTCTTTTGGAACTTCAGAAATCCAATTTACTTTTTCTAACTGAATAGTTTTGGAGAGTGTATTGGTGAAACTTTGTTTATTTTGACTTACCACCAAAATATTTTTATTTATGTCTTTGCTCACAATATAATACGGTTTATCCTCGGGGGTCTTTTGGGTAATAGTGAAACCGTGTCTAGCGCCCAAGGTGCTGAATACTGCTCCATCGTGGAAACCAATTTCTTCTCCTTTCTCGCTGAGAACCTTGCCGTTTTTTTCTTTTATATAATGCTTCAAAAAATCTTTCAGATCTATGTCTCCCAGGAAGCAGATACCCTGACTGTCTTTCTTGTCCGCTACAGGCAGTTTGAATTTATTTGCGAGCTTGCGCACTTCTGTCTTTTTTAAATGTCCAATCGGGAAAATAATTTTAGAAAGTTGTTCTTGGTTAACGGTCCAGAGGAAATACACTTGGTCTTTTGTAGCATCAAGGCTTCTTATCAGGCAATATTTTTTCTCGAGAATGTCCTGCTTTGCGTAGTGCCCCGTCGCCACATAGTCGGCGCCCATAGCGAGAGCTTTTTTTAGGAAAGCGCCAAACTTAACTTCTTTGTTGCACATTACGTCTGGATTCGGAGTACGGCCGGACTTGTATTCCTCTATCATGTAGTCTGCCACACCCTTTTTATACTCATCTTCCAAATCAAAAGTTAAAAAAGGAATGTCCAAATGCGCCGCGACACGCATAGCGTCGCGGCGCTCTTCCTCCTCGTTACATTCTATAAAATCCGGATGCCAGGTACGGATAAAAACCCCAACCACCCTGTAGCCTTGGGCTTTAAGCATCGCTGCGGACACAGAAGAATCCACCCCACCAGAGAGGCCGACAAACACGGTTTTAACTGCTTTTTTCATTAGTTTTCTATTTTAGATATTTATTTATGTTTTGTCGATGTTCGCTAAAGCTTTTAGCGTAGTAGGTATTGCCTTCTTTGTCGTGTATATAATACAAATATTTAGAACTTTTTGGATAAAAAGCAGCCTTGATTGTGTCCAAGCCTGGGTTGGAAGCCGGAGCGTCTGGTAATCCTTTTTCTTTGTAGGTTGTAGGCACGGCATCCACCTGGAGCGGCATCCCTATTTTTATGCGTTGCCAAAGTATGCCAGAAATTATTTCTCTATCTCTTTCCCCACTAGCTTCTTCTTCCAAAATAGAAGCCATTATGACAATCTCTCTAGTGTCTCTGCCCGATGCTCGAACAGCGTCGAACACTTCCTTGGTTTTATTTTTAAAATTTTTACTCATTAACTGCATTACCGAACTTTCGTCATCAGTAGTAGAAAAAAAGTAAGTATCCGGAAATAGGTATCCCTGCTCTCCACTAGCTAAAGATAAAAATCTTTCTTTATTAAAATTTTTCAATTTTAAATCACAGACTTCGGCAATCTCATGATTGTCGAAACCCTCGGGTATGGTTATCTTTACCAGTCCCATTTGCCGGTCTCCGGTGGCCATTTTTTTAGCAAGAGACGTAACAGAAATACGATTTGGGAAAATATAGTCGCCAACTACCAAATGTTTTTCTCCACCATAAAATATAACCAGCGTTTCAAAGGCAACCCGAGAACGTATAAAACCACCATCCTTTAATCTAAAAGACAGCTTCCTCAAACTATCTCCTTCTTCTATTGAAAAAATCTCTCCGACTTTAAAATCACGCGGAGGTAGAATCATAAAAAAATACACTCCGAGAAAACCCAGAATTACAAAAATAAAAACATACACCCACCTATAGGTAACGAGTTTCTTGGTTTCCTTTATATCAACTACAGGGACTTGGTTTTCCATATGCTAAGTCGGCAAATTAGTTGGTGGAGCAGCTTCTTTGGATTCAATACGTTCAAGGGTTGGAACTTTAAGCATCTGACCTGGAAAGTGCCACAATGTAGCTATTTCCTCTACATTCATGACTTGAGTTTTTGATTCAAAAAAAGTAAGGGTAAAATACGGCGTAATAGGCCAAAACAAGAAATTACGCAAAATTTTCTTTCTAAGCGATCCATTGAAAAAGCCTCGATTTCGATAATCTTTGAGCATTCGATTGCACAGAATCGTAACCTTCTCTGGAGAAAGCAAGAAGAAACTCCCAAAAAATCCTCCTCCCGCTAAGGAGTCTGCCTGAGTTCCATTTATACGAACCAGCTCATTTACCGGCGTATTCGCATACTGACGAAAGATTAGGCGGATGTCGCGCCGGTGATTCATGTCCCAGGCTTCTTTTTTGGCAACATAACAAGCACGGATACCAGTGTCAAAACCAATCTTTGACATTTTTGCCATAACTCCTTTTACGGCAGGATCCTGAGGAGCGAAACCGGCTGGGCGAACAGGATCACCCTCTCCTGGTGACTGATACCTTTTAAGTAATGCATTCAACACGTCTTCAGATTCTTTAACCCAATCATGTACACCCTTACCGTCTGCGTCTGGAAATTCTTTCTTGCTAGGTCTGACAACTATCTGAAGCCACATTTGTTCACCTTTCTTTATCGATCCAAAAAGTTCAATCAACGGCGAAATCGGATCTATTTTGTATTCTTCTTTTGGATCTTTATCGAGTCCATAATCTACATAAGTTTTAATAGGAAAAGCTTCTGGTTTGGCCAGAGCGAATTCACAACCCCACAGCTTCCACTCACCATCATCGACTATTTTATCAACTGCCAAAGTGTAGTCATCTACAAGTTTGATTTGCGCTTGTGGGTATTGAGCATACATTTGTGTTTCAATCAAATCTTTTAAACGGCTAGGGGTGCGTATATAAAAATGGACTTGGCCTTCAATCGAAACAATTTCCAACGAATACCAAAACCATATGGCGCCTTGCCAGTACAGCTCCAATCCTCCTTTGTTACTATGGTGATAGAGAGCATTAGTAAAGAAGAGTTCCATCGCCTTCGGAGACCGCAGAACTTCTCGTGGTGGAACGATTTCTAGCATGACCCAGGTTATACCTGATTTAAAATCCTGCTGAACATAATGCATCCAAATTTTAAAAGCCCATTTCAGCAAGAAATAAAAAGCAACAAGCTCGAGCATGAGCTCTCGGTTAACAAAGAAAAGTATAACTGCTAACGTAAACAAAATAATACCAACTATATTGTCGGCAATTAAAGAAAGTATATCGGTAAAAACACTGTCCTCAGTTTTTGCATCTTTTTTAGCAGGGTCAGCCATGCAAACATTTTACTACAAAAAAATAGCAAAAAGAAGAAGGAAAAGTTAATTCACGCCGTAAAGACCTTTTTTGTCTTTTTTGAAATACTTAGTGTTGAGCAAATTTACTAAAATAGTGTTCTTTTTGAAATAGCGTTCCTTCATGACTTTGTCTACAATCTCGTCTTTGGACATAGGACCTTCTTTTTCTAAGATGTCGCGAATAACGTCCCTGGCGATGCCTGTTTTGTATCCCCATTCAGATAAAGCGTATAAACCACGACCCACCAATACAAAGCGTTTATCTTTGATAAGTTCGTTGTGAACTGTGGCAAAATGAGTTTTGCGACCGAAGGTTTTGCTTATAGAATCTGCTACTTCTTTGAAGTGCATTGGGGATCCATGTTTACGCATGACCAAAAAGGCATAGTCTTTGACACCTCTTGTTTTAACATTCTGGGAATCAGCCTTACCCCATTCACCGAGTGGATTCTTGCCGATAGATTTTGAAATAGACAACCATCGTTTTGCGACTTCTTCGTCTTTGTATTCACTAGCAACTTCTTTCATCTGGTCAAAAAACTTTTTAATCATTTCTGTTTCTGGAACCAAATCTTCATCGCCGAGACTCTTGTAAAGCTGGTGAAGTGAGCTGTGTACATCCTCTGCTAGTTTGTCGTCTACGCTCCAGCGAGTTTTGAAATGATCATTCTCGCGGTGCTTGGTAAAGTAATCTGAAAGAGTTAAATGAAAATGGACGTGATTCTGGGTTAGTTTATCTTTCGCAAAATGTTCTAGGAGTTCTGTTTCTGCAACGATGGAACCGAGGGATTTAACCACATCTTTTAGTTCATCAAAAAAAGTCTGCTCAGCTTTAAATGCTGGAGACTTCTTTATCAAACTCAAAGCATTTTCTTCGATTTGTCTGACACGCTCGCGAGTGATTTTGTATTTCTGACCGATTTCTTCTAGAGTCTTGCGTTCTACATCTTCGGCGTTTAGTCCAAACCGATTTAAAATAACATCTAGCGGTCGGTCTGCTAGATGTGAAGTGATCTTCTTTGTAATCTGTTTTGGTTTGAAAGATTTAGTTTGCATTTTTTTTATTATCTAATGTGATTTTATCAATTAATCAAAACGTGTCAATAAGTTTTTTAAAAATTATTTTGGATTGTTACGCAATGACCTAACTCTGTCTAATTCGGTTAAAAATTTCTTGCGTAGTCTGACTGAATTTGGAGTGATTTCCAAATATTCGTCTTCACCCATGACTTCGAGCCCTCTCTCGATACTGAGAGCGAATGCAGGCTTGAGCACAATGGCGTCGTCTGTACCGGATGCTCGCATGTTTGTGAGCTGTTTACCCTTGGTTGGGTTAACGGACATTTCTTCGCCTTTAAGTACGTTACCTATGACCATTCCTTCGTATACTTCAGCACCGTGATCTATGTATAATATACCACGTTCTTGCAAATTTGCAAGGGAGAAGGCTACGGCTTTGCCAGAAACCATTGAAGACATTGAGCCATATTCGCGTTTCTTGATCTCGCCAGCGTAAGTATTGAAAGCTGTAAAGCGTGAAGACATGATCCCCTCGCCTTTGGTGTCTATTATAAATTCGCCTCTGTAGCCGAGTAATCCGCGAGTTGGGATGTCAAAAATAACACGGACGATACCCTCCTTCTCTATCATGGACTTCATGAGGCCCTTACGTTTACCGATCTTCTCGATGACTGTACCAGAGAATTCCATCGGAACATCAACAACTAGTTCTTCGTACGGTTCGAGTTTAACACCGCCCTCTTCTTTCACGATAACTTCTGGTTGAGATACCTGCATTTCATAACCTTCACGTCGCATGTTCTCAAGCAATACCGCCAAGTGCAGTTCACCGCGGCCGTACACTTTGAAAAAGCTTGGGCCCGAATTAGTACCCTGTTCTGGAGAAAAGTCTACACGTAGACCCACGTTCATTTCTAATTCTTTTTCCAATCTTTCTTTCAATTGTCGTGAGGTTACGAATTTACCTTCGCGTCCAGCAAAAGGAGAATCGTTCACCAAGAAGTTGAGCGACAGTGTCGGCTCGTCGATGGCGATGTGTGGTAAAGCGACAACACTTTCGTCTTCACACAAAGTCTCACCGATGAATATGTCTGGTATACCGGCAAGGAGCACGATGTCTCCTGATTCAGCGGATGCAGTTTCTACACGGTTAATACCTTCAAAACTAAAAAGTTTGGTTATCTTACCCATACGAGATTTGTCATCGTTTTTTACCACAACTTGTTTACCGGAAACAATTTGTCCACCGTACACACGCACGATAGCCAAACGTCCCAAAAAGTTGTCATAACCTAGGTTAAAAACCTGAGCGGACATTTTTTCTGACTGGTGGTTTGAAGCTACTGGAACTTTCTCTAAAATCAAATCTAGTAGCGGAGACAAGTCTTGTGAATCATCACCAATCTTTCTGAACGCTTTACCTTCACGTCCTATGGCGTAAATAGTTTCGAAATCTATTTGATTATTGTCGGCACCGAGTTCCAAGAAAAGCTCGAGGACTTCCTCGTGCACACGATCAGGATCTGCAGCTGGTTTGTCTATTTTGTTTATAACTACAATCGGTTTCAATCCAAGCTCTAGAGACTTCTTCAGCACGAAACGTGTCTGTGGCATCGGGCCTTCAACTGCGTCCACAAGTAGTAACACAGAATCGATAGCACGTAGCACGCGTTCCACCTCGGAACCGAAGTCTGCGTGACCTGGGGTGTCTACGATGTTTATCTTGGTACCTTTATAAGTAATAGAAGTGTTTTTGGAGTAAATTGTGATACCTCGCTCTTTTTCAATGTCGTTTGAGTCCATTGATGCATTTACATCTTTGGCTGCGCCGTTTTGCTGCATTAGGGCATCTGTAAGTGTGGTTTTGCCGTGGTCCACGTGCGCGATAATAGCTATGTTTCTGATTTCCATATTGTGTGTGTTGGGTTAAAAATAAAAAGCCCTCGGGCTCGAAAATTGATAAAAATATAATAGCACACATTTTAAAAATATACAAATCTACCCCAAAAATATCAAAAGCCCGAACTCCATTGTGAATTCGGGCTTCTCTTTAAATTCTAATTCATGGTCCACGTTGGCCTCCATATGAAAGCCTCGCAGTCATCGCACTGCAGTTGAATCATAAAAAGAACCCTGTTTCCGGTTTCCCTGTAACTTAAGTGATCACAGGTTAGCGGATTCTTACCAACTTTGTCTAACAGTTCTTGTGACAATTCACAAAAACTGTTTTTTGCAGGACAAGGTTCATTTACCTTGCGATTGCAAAATTTGCAATATTTTCTTCCCATAAGAAAAATTTTATGGTTGAAGAATATTTTTTTACTCAATATTAATGTCGCACCCATCTCTACTTACTCAGTATGTGGTTCTTGTTTTCTGCTCAGAGTCCATGTATACGCACCCATTTTTCAGCACCGCATTGGCACACCATTTTTTCGGTTTCATTTAATACCGACACAATGCCGGTAAACCTAAATTCATGATCATGATTATTGGGGCAGTTCTTTTGATCTTTCTCCTTCCTACAAGGAAAGAGAACCTTCTGCTTGCATGTATTACATGTAACATGATTCCTTTTTACCTCTTTCATGTTATGAAAAATTAGAAATGAATAAAATATTATTAGCATCAATTAATGTCAAAAATTTTACTTCAGTACTAGGCACTATTATTACTCTATATTTTTCACAGGTACATTGACCTGGTTTTTTATTTTTCAAAGATCTAATATCTATAACGACACACATTATACCTTCTGTAAAATTTTGCAAGGACATGCCCTGACTAGTTTGACAAAGTTATAAATCCATGGGAATATCCAGGCGAATCAAATAAACTTGTACCATGAAAAAAATAGGCTGGCCGGACATAGTTGCCGGCACCTTTACCCTACTTTGGGAAGGAACCTCCACCTTTATCTTGTTCCAGCAATGGAACACCCTCGAAAAAACCGATGTTTTCGTTCTAGTGTTTTTTATGTTTCTTGTCCCTTTGATTTTCTGGGGTAAGGAAATAAAAAAGTTGCTCGAAAAAGAAAACTAAAAATTCATTCACGCCCTCCTTCGGGATGGGTAATTCTTTAACTAAACTCAACACACTTGGTTATGAAAAACCTCCGCCTTTGTGCACTCGCTACCCTTCTGCTCCTTGGTTTTACCGAAACACACGCACAGACCAACGCAATGACTCCCAAACAAATCTTTTACAGACTCATTCAGCCCATTGTAAACGACACGGATGGAATTCATCCCATCTTGTACGCAGGAGCATTCGCTGTAAAAAACCACGACGAACACACCTACTACGAATGGGACGCAACCAGCGTCGGACTGGAACTCAGGGGTACGTTCGAGCATTTCGAAAACTTGTTCGTATACACAGAACTCTTTTACAGAGTGTCTGAACAGGAGAACAAGTATTACACCCCTTCCACTTTCACAAGAGATCAGGGAGTCGAGGTGGAATTCGGAGCCGGAATGAAGTTCCCGGTAGCTATCGGAGACACAGGGTTTTTTATTGAAGGAGAATTAACTTCCCCTTTCAACTTCTTTAACCCAGCCTTGGCCGCGAACCTGAAATGGGAGAACAAATCCGAAAACCTGAGCGTTAGCTTTGGTAACCGGATTATTGCCAGAGACGCAAGTATCTGGAACCCTGGATTTCATTTTGAATACCGGATATTACCGAGAAAACACTCGAAAAAAAAGTAACGACGAATTTAATGAAACAATCATGACCGCCGGAGCGTACCTAACGCGCCGGCGGTTTATCGTTTGACAGAAAAGTAAACTCATGGGAGTATCAAAATGAATCTTTTAAACACTTTGTTCTATGAAAAAACTCATGACCTTGTTAGCATTATTTTGCTGGCAAAATGCACAAACTCAAGAAGTTGATTTTGATTACTTTTGGTTAATTGAAACTACTTCATACCCTTCATTCGAAAACCAATACCCTCAATCAATTGAAAAAAGTATTACTTTTGCGTTTGAAGACAATACATCCTTTCACTATTTTTCGCTAAACACGTCAGGATCAATCTCAAGTATAAATGGTTTTATTTTGAAAAAATTTGACCCTTATATTAACTTGAGTTGTAACCCAAAAACATTTGAATGGTACAGTAGTATTGGGGTTTCGAAAAGCCTTATGCTTTCAGAAAAAATAAATTGTACTGCATACCTAGAACTTGGTATCTTTGATATTGTACCAAAAAGTTGGTGCCTTAATATAGGTATGATTCATTACATTGAGTTGCCTAATTTTAAAAAAAATAGGAAATGGGTATTCTAGTTTCTTTATTAGGTGGATTTATACTTGTACAAGCCTTAAAACAAACCTGGGAAACCTTTAGTAAAGAAAAAAACTTAAGTAATCAAGAGTTTTTTTCTGAATACGGCATGGAAAACAATCTAAATTTCCTTTTAATCGCCCTGTCGCTAATATTTATAATAGCTGGGCTTCTGATCTTCAAATACACCTAAACGCAACAGCGCGCGAAGGTGTATTTTTTATTTACACTGACTTTGCTACAGCTTGGGCGAGGCCTTTGTCGAACATGGTTGGGAGGATTTTTTCAGTAGTTGGCTTTTTCACAAATTTGGCTATAGCTTCTGCCGCACGGATAAAAACTTCTTCACTAAATTGCTTTTTCTTGTCGATGATTCCACGAAAAAGTCCGGGAAAGCCAAGAGAATTGTTTAATTGATTTGGAAAGTCTGATCTACCTGTGGCTACGATAAATGCGCCTGCTTTCTTGGCCACATCTGGCATCACCTCTGGTATTGGATTCGCCAAAGCAAAGATTATCGGGTGTTCGGCCATAGTTTTTATAATTTCTTCGTTTAAAGTATTTGCTTTAGATAACCCGACGAATACATGGGCACCCACAAGTGCGTCCTTTAACTCACCTTTTATGTTCTCCTTGTTTGTTTTGATAGCTAAGACTTTTTTATATTCATTTAAATCTTCTCTGCCTGTATATATCGCACCCTTAGTGTCACAGACGGTTATATTTTTGAACCCATAAGCGAGCAACAGGTTCGCTACAGCTATACCGGCTGAGCCTGCACCATTGATAACCACTTTTGCAACTTCCTTTTTGATTTTACGCAAACGCAGTGAATTAATGAGCCCAGCCAACACCACGGTAGCTGTGCCATGTTGGTCGTCATGCATGACGGGTATATCTAATTCTTTTCGTAGACGTTCTTCGATTTCAAAACATCGTGGCGCAGAAATGTCCTCTAGGTTTATTCCACCGAAAACTGGGGCGATGTTTTTCACAATTTTTATTATCTCTTCGGTATCTTGAGTTTCGAGACATATCGGGAATGCATCCACTCCGCCGAAAACTTTGAATATTGCCGCCTTGCCTTCCATCACCGGTATGGCTCCATAAGCACCCAGGTTTCCGAGTCCAAGCACCGCCGAACCATCGGATACTATGGCTACTGTATTTTTCTTGAGCGTATACACATGTGCTAGTTTTTTATCTTTTGCTACTTCAAGCGACACTCCAGCAACTCCAGGAGTATAAGCCAGAGACAAGTCACCTTTGTTGGCCAACTTCACTTTGCTTTTAAGTTCGATCTTCCCGCTGTGTTTTTTGTGTAATGCTAATGATTGTTTGTAGAAATTGTTTTTCATAACTTGCCTAGTATAACATAAAAAATCCGGTAGAAAGTTACCAAAACACGTGCAAAGAAAATGATTTTATGTTATAAAGTTTGACAAGTCCCAAGGCAGAACAATCCGCCTTGGGGCGGTTAAGCGTCGGTGGTAGAGTGGTCAATTACAACAGACTGTAAATCTGTCGCCTTAGGGCTACGAAGGTTCGAATCCTTCCCGACGCACCAAAAAAGAAAAGCCCCTATTTAGGGGCTTTTCTTTTTCTACGCAGTCGCTTTGGCTTTGCCTGCTATATGACTTCGAACCTTTTTCTTTTTTTCGATAACCAACTCCGATCCTTTCATTTCTACACCCACGGTGTCACCCTTCTTTACGCCGTTTGATATGATGTAGCTTGCTATAGGGTCCAGGATTTTGTTTTGGATAAGTCTATTAAGTGGTCTAGCACCATAATGCGGGTCGTAACCGGTTTTTGCCAAAAAGTCTAAAGCTTGATCTGTAACTACAAGGCCGATGCCTTTGGAAAGCAACCTATCTCGTACAACTCGCATGCGGATGTCTACGATTTCACGAATGGCTTTCTCGGAGAGAATATCAAAGAGAACTATCTCGTCTATACGGTTTAGGAATTCCGGACGGAAATGGTCTTTGAGAGCATCCATCACCTTTTCTTTTACTTGACCGTAGTCGGCGGATTGGGTGTTGTTTGAAAATCCGATGGATTCCATTTTCTCAATGAACTGCGAACCAATGTTCGAGGTCATGATGATGATAGTGTTTTTGAAATTCACAACTCTACCCTTACCATCAGTTAGTCGGCCATCGTCGAGTACTTGGAGGAGCATGTTAAATACTTCTGGATGCGCTTTCTCTATCTCGTCGAACAGTACTACTGCATATGGTCGGTGACGTACGGCTTCGGTTAATTGTCCGGATTCATCGTAACCCACATAACCCGGAGGTGAACCGATGAGTTTGGAAATCGAATGCCTTTCCATGTATTCAGACATGTCTACTCGGATGATGGACTTCTCGTCGTTGAATATGAACTGTCCCAAAGCTTTGGTAAGTTCAGTTTTACCAACCCCTGTTGGGCCAAGGAATATAAAAGATCCGATGGGTCGTTTCGGGTCGCCAATACCAGCACGATTGCGACGAATTACGTTCGCCACTCTAGCTATCGCTTCGTCTTGTCCAATAACTCTGCTCTTTAATTCGCCTTCCATTTTTTCAAGTTTCTCGCGTTCTTCTTCGAGCATTTTGGTCAGCGGTATACCGGTCCAGCGAGCTACGACTTCGGCCACGTCTTCGGTGGTGATTTCTTCTTTCAGTATTCGTCGTGATTTTTGCAATTTTTTCAAACGAGCTAGCTTGGTATCAAGTTCTTTTTTGAGGCTTGGTACTTTGCCATAACGTATCTCTGCTGCACGAGCTAGGTCCGAACGCATTTCAGCATTTTCAGCCTCGATGCGCATAGCTTCGAGCTCTTTTTTGATTGCTCGAATTTCCACTACGATCTCGCGCTCGTTGTTCCATTTTAGTTCGAGCTCCTTTGTCTTTTCATTCAAGTCCGCCATCTCTTTTTCTATTTCTTTCAGGCGTGCTTTGATTTCTTTTTCTTTGTGTTTATCTTCTTCACCTTCGGCTTCTTTCTTGAGCGCTTCTTTTTCTATTTCAAAACGCATTATTTTGCGATGTGCTTCCTCGAGTGCTGGTGGTTTGTTCTCAAGCGCGATTTTGAGCGATGACGAAGCTTCGTCGATCAAATCTACAGCTTTATCCGGCAAGAAACGATTGGTGATGTACCTAGCAGACAAATTAACCGCAGATACAATAGCATCATCGGTAATACGAACCCCGTGAAAAAGTTCATACCTTTCTTTGAGGCCTCTTAGTATTGCTACGGCATCTTCAATTGAAGGTTCTTCTATATACACTGGTTGAAAACGTCGAGCTAGTGCTGGGTCTTTCTCTATGTGCTTTTGATACTCTTTCAGAGTTGTTGCGCCAATAGCTCGCAGTTCACCTCTGGCTAATGCCGGTTTCAACATGTTCGATGCATCGACTGTACCCTCGGCTCCTCCTGCTCCGACGATAGTGTGAATCTCGTCGATAAAAAGTATTATTTTCCCGTCGGTCTTTTCTATCTCTTTCATTATACCTTTCAACCTTTCTTCAAATTCACCTCGATATTTTGTACCGGCAATGAGCATACCCAAGTCGAGCGATACCAACTCCTTGTCGCGGAGAGACTCCGGCACAGTGCCTTTAACTATCCTACTTGCTAGACCTTCTACTACTGCGGTCTTACCTGTACCTGCCTCACCGATCAATATCGGATTATTCTTGGTCCGACGAGAAAGTATCTGCATGATCCGCATTATTTCGCTTTCCCGGCCGATAACAGGATCTAGTTTGTCTTCTTTGGCGAGTTTGGTTAGGTTCCTGGTGTATTTCAAAATGAGTCTTGGCTTCTTGGATTCTGGTGCGTCAGTTATATTTTGATTTTTGAATTCTTCTACAACTTTCAAAACATCTTCTTTTTTTATGGCAAACCTAGCCAAGCTTTCACGTACATCGCTAGTAACATCAAACATGGATATAAATAAATGTTCGGTGGAAACAAATTCATCTTTCATGCTCTCAGCGATTTTCAAAGAATACTCAATAACTTGAGCTAAATCAGGATTCAAATATATCTGATACGAAGGCGAAACCGTGCTCTGTGATTCTGGAGACTCTATCGATTCGAGCACCGAGTCCGTCAGCACCATGGTGTCAATCTCGAGCCTGTCTAAAATAGACACAACCATACTTTCTTCTCCTAAAAGCAATGCTGCAAGCAAATGCATAGAAGACACGTGGTTTTGTCCTCGTTCGATGGCGAGTTCATGAGCTTTTTTGATAGCTTCCCTAGCTTTGATTGTAAATTTATTGAGCGGTGGCATTGTTTGTTTCTTCTTTTACTTCGTTAATTTTTTTTACTTCTTTACCTATCTGTACAATGGTGAAACCGTCACCTGGGGAAACTTTCACAACCTCGTGTTCACCCATAATGCCATTCACTATATACACTTCATTTTCCTTTGGTTCCGGTATAACTGTATTTAGAATAATTTTATCCTCGCCGAGCAGAAGTCCAGAACCGAGCAACTTATTTTCAGTTTCTCCTTTCAAATAAACCGAGACACTCAGATTCTGTACAGATTTCAAATCTTCGAGCAGTTTTTTTTCTTCGTTGGTTAGTGCTTCAGTAGACTCTGCTGGTACGATACGCTCGACAGTTTGCTTTACTATTTTAGTTATTGGAGTTGAAATTGACTTGGGTGCCTGATCCATCAGGGAAACCACCGTGATGCCGGTCACCACAGAAGTTATGAAACTCACCAAAAGCGCAAGCAAAAGAAGTTGTGATTTATTTAAATCCTTTATATCCATATGTACTATACATTATAGCACGGAAGTCAAATATTTTCTATTTAGAAACCATCTTCTGTCGGATTATTTTTTCAATCGCATAGGGGTTAGAAATGGCAACAAATTCAACTTCAATTTTGTCCGATCCAGAGGTGTCGAACTTCAAGTTTCCGATACCGATGATGTTTTCAAAAAAAGTTTGACTAACTTCTACATTTTGAATATTTTCGTATTCCATGTATTTACGGTGCGTCGAGAAAAGTTTGTAACCACGAGCAATACCACTATCCAACAAATAAAAAGTTGTGGCATTGCGGACAACTCCCGCTAACAAAAATATAAAAACACCGAGGATGATTACCGGCCATTCCCAAACAATGCCAACTGCAATGAGAATAATACCGACGAAGTACAAAGAAAAATAATGCAGTGGGTGTGAATGAAACTTTTTAATTATCTGATCTTCTATGTGTGCGTCCATTGGTTAATGATACCATTCTTTGAGTTTAAGCAAAATCTCTGCGAGAGATTTCAGAGTGTATTCAACTTCTTTTTTAGTCGTACTTTTACCCAGAGAAAACCTGAGTCCGCCAATATCTTTCAGAATTTCTGGACGAATGGCCGCTATAACATAAGAACCTTCGCTCCTGCTACTCTGACAAGCACTTTTAGAAGCCACCATTACACCCCTTTCGGATAGTTCAAGTACCAAAAGCTCACTTGGAATTTTCGGAAAAGTAATATTTATATTGTTTGGCAATCTGTATTCCAAACTACCATTTACAACCACACCACATTCTTTGAATATCTTTCGTTTATTTAGTTCACGAAAAAAATAATCTCTGAGCGTTGTTAATCTTTTTATTTCTTTTCCTTGTGTTTTACTTATACCCTGCAAAGCTTTGCCCAGACTTGTGATAGCTCCTGTATTTTCTGTACCCGGACGCAAACCGAATTCTTGCTCACCACCATGCATGATTGGGGCAAGTGGTACATCCTTCCTTTTCCACAAAACACCAGAACCCCGGGCACCTTCCACTTTTGCACCAGAAAATGTCAACAAATCAACTCCTAATTTCTCGACATTGATTGGCACATAGTTTACTGCCTGCACTGCGTCAGTATGAAAATACAGGTTGCTTCGTCCGCTTGTTTTTTTATAGTGTCTTATTGTTTTTGCAATTTCGTCTATGGGTTGTACTGTACCGATTTCGTTATTGGCATACATCACAGAAACCAAAATCGTGTTGTCAGTTATTGCGGATTTTATTTTCTTCGGATCAACTACCCCACTTTCTTCCACGGGTACAATGGTCGAGGTTATCATTCCTCTTTTAGTCAAAGCACGAACTGTTTCCAAAACCGAAGGATGTTCGATGTTAGTAGTAACGACATGCGGAACAAACTCAGAAAGATTTGACCAGACCAGCCCGCTTATTGCTAAATTATTAGATTCGGTTCCACTGGCGGTAAAGATTATTTCATTCGGGCGAGCATGGATAAATTCAGCCACTTTCATCCTTGTATCGTCCAAAGATTTACGAGCTAACACACCAGAAGCGTGAATAGAACTCGGATTTGGCTCCGCACTCCCCGCAAAATCAAGATATACTAAGTTTGATTTAACCATAAAATTAGTATATATTGAAACGACATGAATCCAAAGCTCGATAATATTTTCTTTTTGGCTTTTTTTGTTTTACTGGGAATCTTGGCCATAGCTCAAGCTTTCTGGGCTTTTCGTACCGAACGTAGGTTAAAGAGATTTTTCTTAGGAAAAAAAGCAAAGGATTTAGAAGACACCATCACTCTGCTTCAGGCCGATATCGCCAAATTAACCAGTGCCCGAGACCAAGCCGAAAAGGACATCGAGCTTATCAACAAGAAATTAGAGAAAAGCATTCGTGGACTTGAAGTTATTCGCTTCAATCCTTTCCCAGACCAGGGTGGCAATCAAAGCTTCGCCATCGGATTGTTAAACGAAGTTGGTGACGGTGTTGTACTTTCGAGCTTATATTCCCGTGAACGGATGAGTATCTTCGCAAAACCAGTAAAGGCAGGCAAATCAGAATTCGAACTCTCTGATGAAGAAAAAGAAGTTTTAACTCGAGCAAAAGTAAATGAATAAAAATAAAGATACAAAAAAAGATAGTGCAGGCGGAGTGACCGAACGGCCACCAGTGGTAGCTGTGATGGGACACATCGACCACGGCAAATCTACCCTCCTCGACTACATCCGCAAAACCAACATCGTCGACCGCGAAGCCGGTGGTATAACTCAAGCCGTCTCTGCCTACGAAGTATTATTCAAAGGCAAAAAAATAACCTTCATCGACACTCCAGGCCATGCAGCATTTACCAAAATGAGAGAACGCAGTGCCAACGTAGCCGACATCGCCATACTGGTAGTTTCTGCAGAAGACGGGGTGAAGCCTCAGACTGTGGAAGCTTGGAAAACTATTACCGAAAGTAATACTCCTTTTATAGTTGCCATCAACAAAATAGACAAACCCGAAGCTAGCATAGAAAAAACCAAAGTAGGCTTGGCTGAAAATGGAATATACCTAGAAAACTATGGTGGCAATATACCTTTTGTTCCTATCTCGGCTAAAGCGGGTACCAATATAGACGAACTACTTTCCATGATTGAGTTAATAGCCGAAGTAGAGAGCTTTACCGGCAACAGCAAGAAACTAGCAGAAGGTTTCGTAATCGAGGCCAACATGGATCCAAAGCGTGGTATCCAAGCTACCCTCATCATCAAAGACGGCTATATAGACAAAACCCTCTGGGCATCTGCTGGAGGGGCAACTTGTAAGGTTCGAATCATGGAAGACTTCCTGGGCAAGAGCGCGGAGAAAATGAGCTTTTCCTCCCCTCTTCGTTTGGTTGGTTTCGACCAGATGCCAAAAGTCGGTGCACCTTTCAAATGTTTTGATAATAAAGACGAAGCATCAGCTTACGCAAAGTCTGAACAAGTAAGCACCAGCGAAGAGTCTTTTAATTTCTCTGGTAACAAAAAAGTTATCCCTGTTATTTTAAAAGCCGATACCACAGGATCAATCGAAGCCATAGAAAAAGAAATCAGTAAAATAAAAAATGATAGCGCTCTATTCCGGATAGTACAAAAAGGTGAAGGTAAAATAACCGAAGGTAATATCAAAAGTATTTCTGACGGAGAAGAAGCTTTGGTTATCGGTTTCAATGTCAAAGCTGACAACTCAGCAACTGAACTCGCTGAGAGGCGTGGAGTGAAAATAGCCTATTTTGATATCATCTACAAACTTTCTGAGTGGCTAGAAAAAGAAATGGAGGCACGCCGTCCTCGCGTAGAAACCGAAGAAACAGTTGGTCGTGCCAAAATACTCAAAGCTTTTAGTAAAACTAAAGAAAAGCAGGTTCTGGGGGCCAAGGTAGTAGAAGGCAAGATCAGCCTCTCCTCTATGGTCAAAATAATCCGCCGAGAAAACGCCATCGGTCAAGGTAAAATAGTAAACCTAGAGAAAAATAAAATGAAAGTAGGGTCTGTCGAAGAAGGTACAGAATTCGGAATGATGCTCGAATCCAAGCTCGACATTGTACCCGGTGATGTAATTGAAACTTTTGCAATAGTTAAAAGATAAATAATTTATATGGATACAAGAAACGACCTGCCTACCGGCAGGCAGGAAAAGATAGCCAATTTACTTCGCGAGCTGACAGCTCAGTTTTTGGCACGTGAAGCTAACCGAACATCGCTCCTCACCGTTACGTCGACAAACGTATCCGCTGATTTAAAGAAAGGTACAGTATACATCTCAGTTTTACCCGCCTCGGCTGAAAAGGCGGCACTCGATTTTTGCAAAAGACAGCGAAGCGCGTTGAGAGACCATTTAAAGAAAAACATGGAAACCAAGAGTGTTCCCTTTCTCGACTTTGAGATTGATTATGGAGAGAAGAATCGCCAAAGGATTGACGAGCTACTCCGAGAATAGTTGATAGACTGGTATTTATAAGTTATAGTTGAAAACAGTTTTTCAAAAAAGGCCTGGTCGTCAAGTGGTAAGACAAGAGTCTGCAAAACTCTTATACGGCGGTTCGATTCCGCCCCAGGCCTCCAAAAAATAAAT
>JAGOSH010000004.1:0-41289 GCA_018062425.1 Minisyncoccota bacterium
CCACAAATTAGGATTGCAAATACTTTTTTATATTCTCTTTGTGTTTATCGTAAGTTTCCGCGCAGTGGATACGGTGCTTTTTGTCGTGAATATAAAACATGCATTTAGTCTCTGCCGGATTGTACGCAGCTTTCAGAGCTTCAATACCTGGGTTGGCTATAGGTCCAGGAGGCAGACCTTTATACATATATGTATTGTATTCAGAGTCTATTTCCTTGTCCTCGGAATAAACCCTGGGCCACCAACCGTCTTCTTCGGTTCCTTTGGCATATTGCAGTGTGGCATCCATTTGTAGTTTCATCCCCGCCCAAATCCGGTTACGGATAATTCCGGAAATCAACCTCGCATCCTGCTTGCCAGCTGCCTCGCGTTGGATGATAGACGCTATCTTGATTATGGTTTCTTCGTTGAGGACTTTTGAGTTTGGTTTTTTTATCTTGTCGGTCTGCTTTTCAAATTCAGAAAGCATGACAGCGGTCACGTCGGCTGGGTTATCATCCTCATCGATCAAATACGTTTTCGGGAAATACTTTCCTTCAAGGTCTTCGGTGTTCATTGCCAAATGCGCGTTCAGGAAATTTTCTTTATCTCCCTCGTCCCAGCCGAGTTTATCCCCTACCCGATCGGCTATTTCCTCTTTGCGCATCCCTGGATAAACTTGTACTACTTTCACCGAAGGATTCGCCAAATCCATGTAAAAAGAAAGGTTGGCCAAATCACTAGCACTAAAACCGAGCTTCCACACCAAAGAGCCCAGACCCATGGTCAGTACAACAAGTATTAACAATAGGTGCTTGAGCTTCATTGTATTTTAATTATTTGACCCTGTAAGCATTGTCTTGATATCAATCATTTTCCACTCGCCGTTTTCCTTTATGAAAGACGCCACGGTTTTCTGTTGACGTTTATCGTATGCGATCACCGTAGCTGTGTCTCCATCTATAGTTTCAGCAACTTGGGTAAAATCAGATGTTGGTATCATAAGCGCCTGAGCGAATCCAAAGTATGCATCCTTCTTGCCGTCGTTGGCTTCTTTGAAAAGAGATTCGTTTTCCGCACGGCGAGCTTCGGTATCGTATTTACTAGCAACCTTCATCATTTCATCGAAAGATCCTGCGTTATAAAGTTCGGTGTTTCTCTCTAGAAATAGCCCTTTGGGTGAAGTAGCAAATATTGGATCATCTACAGAATAAGTTTTAACATCAGACAATTCTGCTTTATTTGATTCCTCTACGTTTGATTTATTTGTATACAAATACACTCCTCCACCCAGCACCACAAGTACTACTAAAATACTAATGACGAGTGGTATTACACCCTTTTGTTTGTTTATATTTTGCATAGTTTCAGTATATCACAAACGTATGGCATAATATGGGTATGAAAAAATTATTAAATGCTTCGTCAGTTTTAGCAATAATTGCAGGTCTAGTGCTCGTAGCAGGTGGGGTTTGGGGTATTGGTTTCACTTATAAAAATATAAAAGTAGAAAATATTACTACCCCTCCTGATGCGTCTATGCCGGGTAAACAAGTAGTAGGCCCACTAACCCTGAAATCCCAAGCAGACGTAATCCGCATGCACACTCTCAAAACAACAGGCGGTAAAACTTATGCCGAAATGCCCCGCCAGATAGAGAAGCTCGATGAAAACGGTCAACCAGTTTTGGGTACCGATGGCAAGGCTGTCATGGTTCCAAACACTGCCCGCGATATTTGGATTACTGCCACCACGCTGACTACTGCACTTCACCTAGGCATACTGACTTATGTGTTCTCTGCCCTAGTTATATTGTTCGGCCTCATTTCCCTCTGGACAGGATTTATATTCTGCAAACTCGCCAAGAAACAAGTTTAGGGAATTACTTTTCTAGATTTTTCAAATCTCCTGGTTTCAGGTGATATTCTTCGTCGCGGTCAAGTTCAGCTAACCCGTATTGCTTTATTAGCTTTATCAACATCTCGGCATACTCTGGGTTGGTAGCATAGCCAGCTTTTTCTAACTCTTCTGCCCAGCACTCGTAGTTAACACCACAAGCAAAACACGCTTCATAATTTTTCTTTTTGAGAAACCTTACATAGTCCTTGAAACAATCTTCAACACTTTCGTATTTTTTGAATCTGTCGTAGTCTTCATCGTCGGTTTTTTGAATACAGCATTTTAACTCTTTGCCGCTCCATTTTGGCTTGCAGTGTTCATGGTGCTTTATACCAAAATGATTATTTGCCAAGATCGCCAAATCCGACGTGCCCTTGTCGCTTTCTATCAAAGCCTGCGCCATGACTATCGAGGCTGGTATGCCGTGTTCCCTTTGTATCCTCTCCGCCGTGGGTGCATACAACAGTACATATATATCCACAAGTTCGGTAATCTCTTCCCCGGTGATGCGCCCATCTTGTTTCCTGCCACCATCGACGTAGGCACGATAATCTTTTTTGAGTTTATCAAACCTGACTTCGATCTTCTCTTTGACTTCTTTCGGCAGATTACCTGGTGAATCAGTGTTATACAAATAGGCAACCACAACCCCGAGCATGATAGCGGTCGCTATCCACCTTTCTCTATCATTATTTGAATTTCCTTTTGGTCCGATTTCTTTCATAGGTGAATTATACCATCCTGGCATAAACCCAGATATGTTGCTAAAATGCACACATGAATATCAAAAATAAGGGCTCAATAACTTTAGCTATAAGCATTCTAGTTGCACTTGCACTTATCGGTGGGGGTGCCGTTTATTATAAAAACAATCTCAAAAGTTCCACTAATACCCTAAATTCTTCCAAAGAAAACTCAATAGGGATACTAGATACAGTGAAATCTACTTTTCAAAATACTTCCACAATGTCTCCAAAAGAAATATTTATCGCTAGAAACACTGCAATGTATGCGGCAAAATCTTTTGAGGAACTGCAAGCCGTAGGTTTGAAATATGATTCAGTAGCAAAGATTCAAGAAGATGCCGACCAGACGAAATACATGAATGATGAAAAGAAGAAAGCATTGTTCGGCTTTGCTCAAGTCTTCCTAACCCCGACTCAGGAACTCATAAATATTGAAGAGAAAATTGATGGAGATAAAGCTACAGTGACTGCAGAAACAAAAGCAGGCAAAGAATTGGAAGCAACCTTTATAAAAGAAGGAGGTGTTTGGAAACTAGAAGAAGACAAGATAGTAAACCCAGGCAATAAATAAATTTTATTATAAAAAAATTAAAAACACCCGTAAACGAAAAGAAGGCCTCTGCAGTATGTCGCAGAGGCCTTCGTTATTTTGAAACGGTTTAAAACCGTTGTGTTTTGTTGTCCCAACAGATAATTACATCGTTGAGGAAAAGAACTATATACTTGGTAATACTTATTACCAAGTCCCGAGCAAAGCTCGGATTTATTGCTACGATTTATACCCGTGTAGCAGACTGTTGCGGGTTTGCTTGGTCAAAACCAAGCCGTCCGTCATCGGGTTAAATGAACAAGCATCCGTAAATTGGCTTGAGTCTGCCAATTTAGAAACGGCCGGGTGGCCAGTTGAATGTTAAATTCAGCACCTTTGAGAATCCACAAACTTTTCGGAGAAAAAGCTCCGAAACCCATCACAAGCACAAAACCATCTTCCCCTCTGTTTACCGTACGTCCCTCATGAACCTCGGTTATGTAATATTTCATGCCGAGGTAACCTCTGCACTCAATACGACTAACCGGCCGAAGTTCGTGATTGCCACGAATTTCGAACAGGAGACTGATCGTGTTCACGCTTCCAATACGAATCTTTTTCGGTTCCTTTTTCTTAATCCCGGTACATGTATCACAAGTGATTACATAAGGATCAACAACTTCATCAGCAGCCAAAGAGCTTTCGGCGCGGACATTGAACTGAAAAAATCGCTGCATCCATGGGGCAAGTGAATCTGAGGACTTTTGTAAGTAGTATTGAGTCAAGCATCCCCCGATAGCAAACTCGGCCTTGGGACTATGGTGAGGGACGTTAAATTGGGTAACCACATAACCCTTTGGTATAATGTAAGCACTATCTTTCCTTACAGGTGTTCTATCCAATGTGTCAATTTCGCACTCAACGGTCACCCACTTTTCTTTCTTGACTACCTCACGAACAATCGCACAGTACACGGTATCAGCCCGATACGCAAAATAAAATACGTCCTGCTGATAAGTCCTGGATTTGCGCGGCGCACGATCGTGAACCTTTCCCGAAACACATTCTGTCCACTTGAATCCTGGAAAGAACTGTTCATCAATTATCATGGGTTCTCCAACCTGTTTTTCGGTAGTACTATCGCCCTGTATAAAACTGACGAAAACCATACCGGAGGGACAAGGGCCCTGTGCAACTTTTTTGAGTGAGTCCGCTTGAAGCGAATCCCTCAGGGTTTGTGCAAAACCAAGTGCCGGCAGAATGAACATTGCCAGCAAAAGCGAAATTCTATTAAGTTGTTTCAATGTCAAAAGATTTGAAGCATGGCGCATCTTCGGTGCGCATCGTTGGCATCGGTATTGACGCGCCATGCTGGTGTTTGAAAATCAGTGAAATTTAACGCAGAACTTGGTTTGACTTCCAGATTCAGGCTCGTAATCCTCGCCGTTAACCCGGATGTTCTTAATTTGAACAAACCAAGTTTCGGGATCGACGTCAATATGCCCAACTGGAATCATAAAATCTGCGCTTGTCGAAAATCCTGCCTGACCGGATCCCTGAGGATCTTGAGGTGAGAAGACTACCCAGTCCACACTTTCCACTTCTGATTGGTCGAAACCGTCAGGAGTGACTGTAATGTGAATCGAATGTTCTCCGTTGTCGGGTACGATCAAAAGCTCGCAAGGCAACTTAGGCCGCGGACAGTAAGGCATCGGTACGAATACAGTTGCCGAAGCTGTACAACCGCCCTCGTTGGTCACAACAACTTGGTAGTTTCCGGATATTGGAGCTGCGACCGAAGCCGAGTCCGCACCAGGAATTTCCACGCCGTTAAAAAACCATTGAAAGCTGACCGAAAGCTGACCGAAATGGGCATACACCTTGCCAAAGGTATCGCAAGGAATCGAATCGAAGGTGAGCATCACCTCCGGTAAAGTGGGAAGCGGGCCAACCGTTACGCTATCGCGCACAGTGCAGCCGTTGCTACCAATTACTTCGAATCCATAAATACCAGGCAACACCGAAACAGTGTCCTCATTTCCAAAAACGGAATTGTCCCACCACAGCATTGCGCCGGGCGTGGTTGAAACCGTTACGGTTTGAAATGTGTCGCCACACTTCGTAGGGCACAGATTCGGGTAAGCCGACGGAGCAGTCTTGGTCACAACCGTAAAGGTCACGAGTGAATCGCAGCCACCGGTTGTAAACAAATTCTCTTGGTAGTCGTGAGCCAATTCTCCGAAGATAACATAACGCCATGCGCCTGCGATCCAAATCGAATCGCCTTCGCATAAGGAGTACGAACCGAGCGACGTAAACGCCGGTTGGTCAGGACTGTAAATTACGATGGTATCGCCAGTGCAAGGTAATGAATCGGAAATAATTTGCACTGAGTCCCACATCATAGGGTTACATACTTTACGGGTCAAGTAAACGTCATTCGTAAACGGCAGAAACTGAAGGATCAACGTTTGATTACCGCCACACAGACCGCCGTTCGGACGGATAATAGTTGTGTCGGAATAAAACGGAAGGCCGTCAACATAGAGGGGTTCACCAGCGCATGCGCGCAGGGTGTTCGTCGTGTTAACAGGCTCATCCACAAACACTTCAATTTTCACCAAAGTGTCGCATTCCTCTTCGGTTGCTGCTGGTAAAGTAAATTCGTTGACACCGGGCATAAGCACGTGACCATAGGCGGTAGCCGTCTGGCCAGCACAGATGTGCCGGGTATCGAACAAACTCACTTGTTCCCGATTTTGAACCGTTACATATGCGAGAATATCGCAATCTGTAGAGTCCTCTGCCGGGATGATTACCTCGTAGGCAGTCGATACAGGCGGAAAGGCCTGACCGTTGAACCATGCCAATTCCCCAGGGCATACCGTAAGCGTTACGGACTTGGTCGGTTGTTGGCGTTCTTGCACTGAAAGGTGCATTGTCGCCGGGCAGCCGTTGGTTCCGATTACGGGAATCTGATACGCACCGGGAATGTATTGCGAGCCGTTGAAGGTCGCACTACTACCGGGACAAACATTGATTACAGAGTCGAGCGTTTGGCTCTGAATAACTCTGAGATCAAGTATGAAATGCGTACAGGTGTTCGTATCGTAGTCCGTGTGCAGACCTGGGTTGCGCATTTGTCCACGCCACAGGATTTGGTCCTGGGTGGTGCAAACGCTGTCAGTTTTAATAGAATCAACTTCTGGCTTAATAACAAGCAGACTGTACTCCTGCGTTTGAATGCAGGTGTTGTTGTCTACCGTCAAATCGCCGAGGAGTTGGTGTTCTTTGTAAAACTGTCCGCAAGTCGTGTCGGTGTCGATCAATTGCAGATTGAACTGCCAGGGCTGAGTACGGATGTCGGTCTGTTGAATGAAGTCGCCGCAGCCATCCATGTCGAAATCAACAATAGAGGTGAACGAATAGGTTGTATCAACCATTCCTCCACACACTTTCATTGAATCAGCAGGTAGGGCAACCGGCGGCAAGCCAAATACAATTTGCCAGGTAAACGTACCGGGACAGTCTCCCGATGTGGGCACTGTCACAGTCGTGCTGGTATTGTACGTCTGGCTTCCAATTTTCACATTGGTCCCGAAGCAGGGATTAATCATCATGGTATCTGAACCGGAGTTCATAACCACGATACTTATTTCCTGCACAAACGGGCAACCGTCGGCGGTAAACAGGTTGTTGGTGATAGTGGTCGTTTGATTGTACCAAAGACCGTTAACCCAACCACCATTGCAAAACACATGACAAACTTTCTCATTAACCGGAGCATCCGAATCTGTGATTATCGCGGTTGTAGTTGCAGTGCAACCATTGTTCGCGAGAAAACTTACGGAGTACACCCCCGCGCTGAGGCCTGTCAGGGTGGCCGGACCCTGGAGGATTTGCATCCATCCATTCGGGCCGGTAACAGTGATGGTGCCGGATTGCGGAGTCGTGGTAATCGCGAGTTTGCCATTTGCCGAACCGCAAGTCGTTGCGGTCGTGATAGCGGAAACAGTTGGCGGAACGGAGGGAGCAATCGTAAACGTGCCTGTTTTGGTACAACCGTTAGCGTCGGTGACGATGACGGTGTAAGTACCAACTTGCAAATTCGAAATGCTTGCCGTGTTCGCCGTAAAACCATTCGAACCTTGCCAGCTGTAGCTGTAAGGGAATGTGCCACCAGTGGGCGCGACCGTAATGTTTCCCAGATTGCTGTTGCAACCGGGCTGAGTCACGTTCTGGTTAAGGTTAATGTTCGTGAGAATGTTCTGCACGTCCACATAACCCTCGGCTGTACACAAGTTGGCATCCGTTACGGTAACTCCATAGAGACCAGGGACCGCAAGATTCGAAATGTTAGCCGTCGTTGCGGTAAAACCATTGGGTCCGTTCCACAGATAAGTGACGGGGTATTCCGCTTCGTAAACTTGCGTCACAGCGGCCGAACCTTTCTTGTCGCAACGGATGTTTTCCTGCGTCAGGTCCAGGTAAGGCTGATTGGTCCAGATGTCGAATTGCAAAGTAAGACAGAGGCAGTGGTCAGCACTTATATACACGCTGTAGTGACCAGCACATAGGCTGTCGCGGTAAGGATTTACGGAAACAAATCCGTCCGACCAGTAAAACAGGCCGGTAAAGTCGGGACAAAGCCCGGTGATCTGTACGGTACCTGTGCAGGGCCCGTAACAGTTTGTCGACGTTGTTTGGACGCCGATTTGTGCTGTGGCGTTCGATTGACCCAAAAGGATCAAGAAGGCAGACAGCAGGATTGAGAAAAGAGATTTGTTGAACATGTTGAATGAATTTTGAATCTTGCGATTCGTTTGTGGAATGGATGTGAATTTCTTCACCCATTCAATCTGCTCTCCATCCATTCCGGGATTAGCGAGCATTTCGAATGAGTGATTTTATCTTAAACTCGCGCGAGGCGAGGGATTCAAGTCTGGGTCTCAATCTAAAAGATCAAGAAGGCAGGAGAAAATTTTCAAAATATTTTTCAAAATTTTCTCCTGCCACCCAGCACACATCGTCCATTTTCATCTATCATGTCCTTCTTCTTTCTTTTCAAATCTTTCTTTCTATTTACCAAAAACGGTAAATGTCTATATCCACTATATTTCAAGCGGATTTTTAACTTTCTATGAATACCAGATGTTCCCCCCTACCCCATATAGGGGTTACTTGGAGAATATTAGGTACCTTTTTCGAAGTACACTTTAACCTATACAATATAGCATGTTTTCCATAAAAAGTCAATACCTAGGCTTGACGCGCAGGATGAATCACTTCGTATATTACGAAGCAGGAAAAAGACTATAAAATATAGACTTTATTTGATTTGAACCTATTATAGCATGTTTATAGAATCTTTATGATATTGTCCGGGCTTACCTCCCCACGGATCAACATATCAGCTACTTTGTTCTCCACAATATCCTCTATGGCGCGGTGAATGGGTCGGGCGCCGAAATCCGGGTCAAATCCAGCGGAGGCTACGCGCTCCAGAAGCTCAGGAGTAACCTCGAGGGTTATACCCTTCTCAGCTAGTAACCTGGTTTTGAATTCATTGAGCAGAAGTTCAGCTACTTTCTTTACACCAGACTCACCGAGTGGTTTGAAAAGCACAATGCCAGAGAAACGGTTCAGAAATTCTGGCGAGAACATTCTATTCTGTATTAACATATCTACCAGTTTTTTCTTTTCAATGTTTGAGTCCGCTATGATTTCCCTACTGCCAGCGTTCGATGTAGCGATGATTATGGATTCTTTGAAGTTTGCAGTGCGTCCCGATGCACGGGTCAGACGTCCTTCGTCGAGGACTTGCAGAAGTAGGTTGTGCACTGCGCGGTCAGCTTTCTCGAGCTCGTCAAAGAAAACCAAGGAAAGTGGTTTCTCTTCGATGAGAGCACACAGTCGATCAGAAAAAGTTTCCACCGAACTCGAGTCTACGAATTCACTCATGTCGAAACGCACCATGGCGTCTTTGCGTCCGAAATAACTTTCGGCCAAAATCTTCGCAGTATATGTTTTACCAACTCCAGTTGGTCCGAGGAAAAGGAACGAACCTGCGGGTTTGCTCGGGTCGGCAACACCGGCTCGCATACGCTTCATGGCGTCAGCTAGGTCACGTACGGCTTCGTCTTGGCCGACGATTTTCGCATGCATGTTTTCATACAAGTTTAACAAAATAGACTTTTCATCTTGAGACAAAGCACCTACAGGAATATTCGCTTTGTCGGAAATTATTTGCTTCACATCATCTATCGTCACCGGACGTCCTAGTGCGCGCAGTTCATCGATGATGGTTATGGACTTTTGTGGTTCAGATTGGTTGCCGATGTAGCGTCCCGCCAGACGCACGAGTTCACCGATAGTTGATTTGTCTATTTTCAAACCATGCAAACCTGAATAGTTTGAAATTATTTCCACCGTCTCTTCAAAGCTCGGCGGGAATATGTCTACTTTTTCAAACTTGGACAAAAATTCCGGATGCGCTTTGAGCACACTGTCGTGTCCGCCAAAGTCTGTGGTAGCGATGATGGATAAATTTTTACTATTTAGATATGGCAAGAACTTTTCATACAAATCGGGATACTTTTCTATGTTCTTTAAAACCAATATTACGTTGCCTGCATCCCGGGATTCGTTCAGAGATTTCTCGATATTTTCATAGGCCATGTTCTCTATCGGTAGTTCTACCACTCGGTGATGCATGATACCTTTCTCAGACAAACCCGACTCCCCTAGTTTACCCAAGTAATCGATCAGAGTTTCTTTACCAACGCCGACATCCCCAACCAAAAGCACATTGTGGTCTGTGTCTTTACTAAGTCCGAGCAAAATCATCCGCATGGCGCGGTCTTTACCATAGAGTTTTAGTTCGCTCGGCAGGCTGACATCGTGACCAAAACGATTTAAGAAAAAAGTATTACCATAAGATAATTCGGAGCCAATGCTACCTACCTTTAGCAACGAATCACGACTGATGTCGATAGGTAGTAAAAAGAAAATTGGATAAGTCAAAATGACCAGTAGCGTAAGCGCAAGTCCGAGGACAATGAACACGCTTCGTGCCACAAAACCAAATGCTCGGATAAAAATCGCAAAGAGTGCATTCTCCCACCATTCGGCATTGTCAGCACCGGCACGGTCCATCTGCCACGGAGCGAAAAGAGTTTTAAAAAGTACTGGGATAGAGAAAAAGTTGAACGCCCACACGACTAGATTCTTCCACGATTGAATGCCTTTTTTCATGGATTTATTGTAACACGCGGCAAACGAGTTTAGAAAATTTTCGAATGGTCTAGGGATTGTTTCCTATACCCTCGAAAATTTTACTAAACTCGTTTGTCTGATAAAATTTACCCAAAGCAAAACAAAAACCGCCCGAAGGCGGTTTTTGCGGCACATACATTTTTTGAATAAGTGAGGAAATCCTCACACTCACGAGACTACTATAGCATACATCGAAAAAAATTGCAAGTGTTTGAAACTTGTGTTAAAGTTTTTGCGAGATGTTGGGTAGTTGCTCCGACGTTACGTCGGAGAGGAAAGTCCGAACATTCGCTCTGACGCAAGTCAGAGAAGCGTAGCGGGTAACCCCCGTCCACCGCGAGGTGTGAGGTGCGAACAGAGACGAGCCGCTTAAGTGCGGGTGAAACGGCTAAATCCTTACGTGAATGCAAGATCGTGCTCCGACTTCGGTTGGAGAGAATCGCTTGAGGTTATTGGTAACAATAATCCTAGACAAATAACTGCCATCTACCGCAAGGTGGAAACAGAATTCGGCTTATAGACATCTCAAAAAGTATGAAAACCCCTCGCCTACACGGCGAGGGGTTTTCTGTTAAAAAGGTTTATTTTTTATTAAAAGGCCAGTTGGACAGCAAAGTGCTTACCTTGGCTTTATCCCCTTTTTCTATAGCATCATTCACTATCTTTTTAAATTTTTCTTCCGGCATACTGGCTAGAAGTTGTTGCAAATCTTCATCGGTAGCTTCAGCCGGCAAGTCATTTGTACCGTTTTGAGATTTCTGTTCAACGATTTTACCTAACATTTCTCTGGCAAGATATTTTTTGAAAGGTTCCATTTGAATATTATAACTTATTAAAAATAATTCAGAAACATACCACCTAAAAACAAAACAACCCGGAAGTCTTGGAGACTCCCGGGCATGTTCGTTTTAAAACGGTTAGAAACTAAAAATTATTCCTTCGTAAATCTACTGTTCGTTCACAATCATCTTTTCGGTTGCCTCAACGCGGCCAGTGGCGTCCAGAATTTGGACAAATTTCACGCCGGTACTAAGGCCATTAAAGGTTACGGTACCAGAACTGCGGAACGGATTCGGGAACGCCGTAAACTCTTGTTGCCGGTCACCGACGGGTTCAACGGCATTCAAGACAGTAAGGGTTTTCACGATTTGATCCTGGTTTCCACACGCATCGAAAACTTTGAGCTTAACCAAATACACCCCGGCTTGAGCATAAGAGTGCGAGGGATCTTCATCGGTTGAAGTGCCTCCGTCGCCAAAGGTCCAGAAGTACGACAAACCAGTGCCTACGGATGTGTTCGTGAACTGAAGGTTCAGACCTCCCGATTGCGGCAAGTTGAATTGCGCATCGAGCGGTCCGCAGAAAAATACGGTCACGATTTTGGACACTTGGTGCGTCGCGCCACAATTATTGGTGACCTTGAGGGTCACAGTGTAGCTGCCGGAAGTGGCATACGTGTACGTCGGGTTTTGCGCTGTGCTAGTCGCGCCGTTGCCGAAATTCCACAAGTAGGTCAGGCCGTTGCCGGTTGAACTGTTTGTGAAGGTTGCGGTTGCTCCGTTTGTCGCAAATGTAAATGCGGCGGTCGGAGGCGGGCACTGAATCGTGATCGTCTGCGTAAATATCGAAGTGTTGGTCACACCGTTACAGACGTTCGTTGCAGTGAGTGTCACGGTCCATGTGCCCGGCTGATAGGCATGCGTCGGGCTTGCGGACATCGAAGTCGTGTTATCGCCGAATGACCACATATACGATGTAGCATTTTGCGACGTATTCGTGAAAGTCACAAGCGGGCCGTTCACACTGAACGTAAAGCCGGCAATCGGCAAAGGGCATGGAGGTGCACATGCGGACATGTCCACCTCCACACCAGGATTCATAGCAACACAGTTGTTTCCGTCGGTCACAGTCACGGCATAAATGCCGTTCGGTGCGTTGTTGATCGTTGGGGTTGTAGCCCCGTTGGACCAAAGCGCAATCGGTGTCGAAACGGATACAGTTGTAACGTCGTTGGCGCGGACAACTTTGATAATCGCGCTCGGAGCCGGAAAAGCGATGACCGTTTTGCTCAAACTGGAAGAACAACCGCCGGGTACATTGGCAGTGACTGTAAAAGTACCACCGGTAGTCGTTGTCATGCTCGGGCCGGATTGGCCGTTGGACCATGTGTACGTCGTGTTCGGGACATTACTGCTTGCAGTCAAAGTAACAGCCGTGTTCGGGCAAAAGCCTGCTGGGCCGGAAATTGAAATATTCGGCGCCTGACTCATGCTAACGTTGACGGAAGCAGATCCGTTACAGCCGCCGCCGTTTGAAACGGTTGCGGTGTAGAGACCAGGTTGGTTTACGGTAATGGTCCAGTTAGTTGAAGTATAGCCGTTCGGGCCACTCCAAATAACCTGACTACCACCAGATGCCGTCAGAGTTGCGAAGGATCCGGAACAAAAATTCGGATTGCCGGAAATCGTAGCCGTGATGTTGTTCTGGGACATCCAAATGGTCGCATCTGCGAACCAACTACAGCCATCGCCGCCAGTGCCTTGTACCCAGATATCGGTTTGGGTGCTGAAGGAAATGGTTTGGTTTGGGGCTGTGCTGTTGTTCCACCACAAAAAGTTTACCGGGGTAACGCCGAGGGTTTGAGTGCCAGTCAGCGTCGTAAAGTCGCCTGGGCAAATGGGATTTGCGCTGGTAATCAAATTACCCGCACAAGCTCCTCCCATAAATTCGGCGATACTCAGGACTTTTTGAACAGCGGAATCAGCGTTAAAAGCATCCGCGTCGAATCCCTCCGGGGTCATATACGGCGTAGCGAGGATTTCGAGTACGGTACGGCCGCTCGTTTTGGAACAGATTTGATCCAATTTTTCGAAGGCCGTTGTGTGTTCGGGAAATTCCGCTACGAGTTTGACCAAGGGGTTGCTTTGCGCCCAGGAAAACATCGGAAGGGTGAAAAGCGCGAGAATAAGAACTGTGAGTTTTTTCATGACGAATCAGAAATTTTAATGATATGAATGTTGAGTTAACTTCTTACTTCACCACGAAAAAAATCGGTGAGAAGCAGCATTTCGAGCATTTTGTAAAAAAAATGCGCAAAATGCTACTTCTCACTTAGTCAAAGGAATAATTTTCAAAGAGCAAAAACTGTCGCAACCATAACATATTAAGGATAAAATGTCAATGGCAGGATAGTTTGTAATGTTCCACCAATATAGACGGCTAAAGTAACAGATGATTACCTATTGTTCCTGGGTTGACCCCGTCAGAAGTCGCGATGGCTCGTAGCGACCCCCTACTTCTAACGGGGTTGACATTTCTCGTACTCTGTGATAGAGTCTGAAATTATATACGTAAAAATTATTAGTGATTATTAGCCCTCTCCAACGCACAAAGCGAGGAAGGAAAAGAAAAAAGTTATGAAAAAAATTATAAAAAGTTTATTAGCGGTCGCATTAGTATTAGGATCTTTGGGTTTTGGGGCACCAGCTTTCGCCTCTGCTCCCCCTACAATAGTGTCCGCAACAGCAAGCAACATAACGCAGACATCTGCGGTGTTTGACGGCGTTGTGAACCCAAATGGCGCAGATACTAACGCATGGTTTGAATTCCAGGTCGCCAACAGCGGACAGCTTTCTTACCAAAACATTGGAAGTGGCACTGCTAACGTAGACCTACCACAAAGTTATACCGCAACTGGCCTAACACCAGGGACTACATATAAATTCAGAATTGTGGCACAAAACACACACAACGGTTCTAGTTATACTTTTCATAGCTGGGTTTCTTTCACTACCCTTCCGAACAATCCTCCACAAACAACGGTGAGTCTTTTTGCTTCTCCAAACAGCATCCAAGCTGGTGGGTCTTCTCAGCTTTCTTGGTCTGTTACCGGATGGACTGGTAACTGTACAGCAACAGCTTTTCCAGGAACTTCACAATGGTCTGGTTCCAAGCCTTGGAACGGTGGGCCAGTAACTGTGTCCCCTAACCAAACTACAACCTACACTCTCACATGTAACGGAGTTTCTGGTTCCGATACGGTTGAAGTTACTCAAGCTCCCCCACCACCACCTCCAGCAAACCCACAAGTAATTTCTTTTAACGCATTTCCAATGAGTGTTCCATCAGGTGGATCTACTAACCTATCATGGGATTCCATAAACACAGTTTCATGTTTTGCTAGCAGTAATCCTTTCAACTCACAATGGAACGGTACACAAAATACAAGTGGTAGCAACTTCACCATAACTAACCTAACTGTAAATACTCAATTTGCAATCAAATGTAAAAACGCTGCGAACGTCTGGTCACCAACACTGTTCAAAACAGTGACCGTAACCAACGTTCCACCACCTCTTCAGCCTTCTGTTACTTTGACTGCAAACCCAACATCTGTAACATCTGGTGGTGCAACTATACTTTCTTGGAACGCACAAAACGCAACACAATGTGTAGCCAACAGTAACCCAGCCACAACTTGGTCTGGTATTGTAAATGCAAATGGTGGATCACAAACAGTATCAAATCTAACTACTACAACTTTCTTTAATATCTTCTGTACTGGCGCTGGTGGAAACGATTCAGCAACAGTGACTGTAGGCGTAACTTCACAACCACCAACTGGTGACGCTCCAACTGTGACTATCACAGCTGGAAATCCGAACCTGCCATACGGTGGTGCAACTGACATATACTGGTACCCACACAATGCAACTTCTTGCACCGGTACCAACGGATCAGGAGCTTGGGCTGGACCAAGGTATCACTACAGTAGTTCTTTCTACACATTCCCCCTCTATCAAACAACGACTTACACTATCACCTGTTCAAATGCATACGGAACTTCAAACCCTGCATCAGTAACTGTAGTAGTTGCTCCACAGCAATCAGCACAGCCAACAGTAGACTTGACCGCATCACAGAACAATCTCTCATACGGTGGTGCAACCAACCTGAACTGGGGTTCTTCTAACGCGACTTCTTGTTATGCAAATAACGGAACCAACGGCTGGACAGGACCTAGGAGTGTAGATGGCTCTTTCTCTACTGGTAACCTCTACAACACAACTACTTACTCTATAACCTGTACTGGCAATGGTGGCACAGCAACCGACACCGTAACTGTAAACGTTGAAAACCAACAGAATCAGCAACCAAGTGTTACTACCTACTACGCAAGCAACATCGCACAAAATAGTGCAACACTAAACGGATACCTAGAAACTTATGGTCAATCAACTCAGCGTTGGTTCGAATGGGGTACCTCAACTGGTTCCCTATACAACCAAACTACTCGTCAGTACCAAAGCTATTCTGGTAACTTTGCCGACAGTATTTCCGGACTACAACCACGAACAACTTACTACTTCCGTGCAGCAGCAAATGGAACCTACGGTAACATATATGGAAGTGTTGCAACCTTTACTACAACTGGTGACATCCAAAATTCTTGTGGAATAAATCTAAACTGTGCGCCAACAGCAGTTACTACAATTGCAACCAACATAGACTACAACTCTGCTCGCCTAAATGGACTAGGGCTTCTAAATAGTTCTGGGAATGTAACCACTAACGGATACTTCAGATGGGGTACTACAACTGCACTCGGACGAGTAACCGAAACAAAGTTCATCGGTAGCTCAAGTTCAAACCCTTACCTACAAAGTCTTTTCGGTCTAACACCAAATACTACTTACTACTTCCAAGCAGTGGTTTCCAATCAATACGGAACTTCAAACGGTGAAATTCAAACTTTCCGAACTGGTACATTTACAACTAGCACAACTACCACAACCAGAAACACAAATATCATCTACCGAGATGTAATACCAGTAACTAACGTAGTTGGCACAGTAGCAGGAGTTGGAGTATCAAAGCCTTCACTTGTATACCTTACTGTAAACCACCAAAACGAATCACTACTACTTGGTAGTGAACTGGAATATGTATTCTTCTATAAGAATGTTTCCGCAGAGCAATTGCGCGACCTAGTACTCCAGATTACCCTTCCAGGAGAACTTCGATTCCTAGCAACTTCAAACGGATACTACAACAAAGAAACCCGAACTGTAGTGGTAAACATCCCTGCATTACAACCACAAGAAGAAGGCTCTGTAGCAGTACGTGTAGCAGTAGACAACGCTTCAGAAATTGGTAAGGTTGTGGCTGTGACTGGAAACCTAGCCTACACTGTAGTAAGCTCAGCTTCTCAAGAAGAAGTGTTTGCATACTCACGCAATACTATAAATGGTGGTCAAGTTCTAGCTGGAGCTGTAGGTTTCGCTGGAGTACTGCCTGGAACACTGATCGGCTGGATCCTGCTAATACTTGTAATACTGCTCATCATACTGTTAATCCGAATGCTGTTAGCTGCAACTGAACGCCGAGGCAAAGACACCCAAACATCAACCACTAACACTCACACTGAAACACATTATTAATTGTTAAATAAAAAAAGATATGAAAAATGTATATAAAAAAATAATACTTAGTGTCGTAGTGCTTTGTTTCGCCTTTGCTGGTATAAAAGCAGATGCGCAAAGTGTAACCAGCGCAGTCTTGAACGCAAGCGTGAACCCTGGTGGCACTCGAACTACTGCTTGGTTTGAATATGGAACCAATTCAAGTTTAAACACCTGGACTGAAACCCAACACGAGCTCATCGGCACATTCAACTATGCAAAAGCCTTCTCACAGACTGTATATAACCTACAACCAAATACTCTGTACTACTTCCGAGTAGTAACAAACAATGGTTACGATACTTACCGAGCAGGAATTCTTTCCTTTACTACTGGTAGCAACAATACTAGCTACAATACCAACCAAACTAGTTACAATTACAACGACGGTTACAATTATACAGACCAGAATACCGTTAACGTAACTCGTTATGTAGTCAATGAAACAAAATATATTGATCGCGTAGTACAACCTCAGACTGTATACACTCAACCTCAGACTGTATCTTACCAACCTGTATCGTACCAATACCAACCAGTAGCCTACCAACCCGTTTCTTATCAGACTGTTGCATACCAACCAATGACAAGTAACGTAGTATACCAGCCTGCTGCTGGCCAAGTAGCGTATCAACCGATGACAAATACAGGCTATGTACCAGCTACAACTTATACTAATAACAGTTACACTGCTCCTATTGCTACAACCAACACCACCCTAGCAGCTGCACCGATATTCGGAGCAAACTTCCTACCAACGAATTTGTTTGGTTGGTTGATATTGCTTGCACTTATTTTGGCAGTAGTGTTTGTAGTACGACGATTAGCACGAGTATAAAACAATTATTTGTGCAAATAAAAACCCCCTCGTTTTACGAGGGGGTTTTTATTTTTTTATTATTTAAATTCTACTTTTGAACCTGTTACTACTCCATACTTTTTAGCAAACCCTGATACAACTTCGAGCACATATTTGGATTCTACGTTCGAACCAAAAAGTGATGGGTAGGATTCTGGTCGAGCGTTCTCGGCTATATAAACAACAACACCGTTTTCATCAATCCAAATCATGTCGATAGGTATAAGCATGTCCTTCATCCAGAACGGATGCCTGGTGGTGTAATCAAAAATGAAAAGCATTCCCTGGTCTTCTCTCAAGGCCTCTCTACCTGACAAGCCTTTAGCTTTTTCCTCTGACGTTAGTGCTAAATCAACTTTGATCTCAGTGCCAGCTATCGAAACACGACTTATAGAATTACTTGTTACAGCCACCTGTCCGCGACGCCCAAGCGCTAGAAAAATTAAAAAACCCACGAAAGCGAGTACGATAAATAAATTAAAAATCTTCATATTACTATTTTACCTGTGATCGCCGTTCCAGCCAAACATTTTGCCGATCATTTCTGGAGTTTCTCGTTTCCGAACGATTTTGACTGTACCATCGGATACGGATATCTTCATCGGTTGGGCAAGCAAACAGTGGTGAGATGACATCGGGTCTTGATACGCACCAGTATCTAATACCGCTAGATACTGTTCTTTGGTCTCGGTTAGTTTAGGCAACAGAACATAGTCCCCTCCTGCGGTGTATTTATCATCAGAATCGCAAGTAGTACCGGCTAGCCACACACTCTGACAGGACCCACGCATGTTGTTTACGGGAATGATGTGCCACTTTTGATGGATGGCCCAAGTGTCTTTGAGGTCATTAATGAAACTACCATCAATCGCATACCAAGCTTTAGCGTTACCTTTTTCTATTCTTTTTTCAGAGATAACTCTGTAGACTGTAACCTGTGAAGGAGCCACAATATACTGCCCCCATTCTATGGCTAAGTTTGGGTGTTTGACACCCGCTTTGTCTGATAGGTTTTTGAGCAGTTTTATTATTTTGTTCGATACGGTTTTTGCAGTGTAGTATTTTTTCTTTTCATAAGGCAGTCCAAATCCACTACCGATATTGAGGGTGTCTAGGGATGATTGTTTTTTCTGTAGTTTAGTATAAATTCCAAAACCATATTTTACACCTCCTAGGATACTCTTTTGGGTTTTGATTTGCGACCCCATGTGGTAGTGCATGACTTTCAGATTTTTGAGTTTAGGTAGATCAAACACTTCTTTTTCAGATAGACCAAATCGGTCAAATTTCTTGTCCCAGTGTGTATCGGCGCGGAAAGCCATGTCGACTCGAACACCCAGGTCACCCTTGTATTTAGAAAGTCGGTCAAATTCATCCATGTTCTCTATGATCGGAACAATACTCATCCCCTTGTGGTGAAGTTCTTCAATCAGGTCTAAGTATTGTGTGGTCTTGGCTCCGTTACAAAATACGCGAATTTTTTCGTTAGATTTACCACTTTCCCATAGCTTCTTTACAATCCAAAGTTCGTTGGCGGAAGATGTCTCCAGGTTCGCACCTTCGGACAATATCGGCAATACAAACTCTTTGTTTTGGTTAGCCTTCATTGGGTAATGATAATTAAACTTACCCTTATAACCATAAATCCTCATATAAGCCTGAAAGTATCCAATCAAGTCTTTTACCCGGTCTTCGATAACGAACGGTAGGATTATTTGCAGTGGAGATCCGAATTTCTTAACTAGCGCATTAACGTCATATATATGGTTACCTTCTGCAATGGTCAAATTACCTTCTTTGGAGACGTTGAAAATACCGGTATTCCAGTCATCGACGCCGAGTTTCCAAAACTTTCGATAATTCTTCTCTGATTTTTTGTTTTTGCGCTTAGCCATCTAATTGCAGACTATTATACAAATTTGACAAAAATAAGCAACCCTGGTACTTAATAATTGGGTTTATCTAGCGCTAGTTTTGTATCTAGACAAAAAAGACTCTTTAAAATCATTAAAAGTATCGTCTACTATGGCCTGTCGCATATCAGCAACCAAGTGCACCAGGAAATGCAAATTATGAATTGAAGCCAGGGTTCCGGCGAGCATTTCCTTGCCATGGAACAGATGGGCTATATACGCACGGGTATAGTTTTTACAAGTGTAACATTCGCAGTCTACTTCTATAGGAGTGTGGTCATTCCTGAATTGGGTATTCATGATAATCATTTTGCCATTTTTTGTATAAATGGTTCCGTTGCGTCCTAGTCGGGTCGGGGTCACACAGTCAAACAAATCTACCCCGTTCTCTACCCCCATAAACAAATCTTCGGGTTCACCGATACCGAGGAGGTGTCGGGGTTTCCCTTCGGGAAGAATTTCATTCACCCACTTCACCGCAGTCGACATATCTTCTTTGGCGAAACTGCCACCAATACCGAATCCATCAAAGTCTAGACTGGAAATATATTCTGCAGACTTTTTACGAAGCGCTTCATCGCGTCCACCCTGAACAATTCCAAACAACGCCTGAGGAAGCCGAGAAGGTTGCTCGGACGAGTAGTGACGATGCGAAGCAGGATATTCTCGAGGCTGGGCAACTTTCTCGGCTTCCAATTTCTTGTGTTCATCTAAACATCGCTTGGCCCACAGGTGCGTCCGCTCCAGTGCTTCTTCTTGATATTTTAAATCCTCGGTCGGGCTAGTGCATTCATCAAAAGCAAATATAATGTCTGCTCCCAAATTATGCTGAATCTCGATGGATTTCTCTGGAGTAATATAGTGAATACTGCCATCCAAGTGCGACTTAAAAGAAACTCCGTCCTGGCCAATCTTGGCCAGTCGTGGAGCATCGGAGTCATCAAAACGTTCTGGGATGAGGAGCGATGGATCAGTAATTTTCACAACCTTTGAAATTTCTTTGCCGTAGGCAGCTCCCAGAGAAAAGACTTGAAAACCGCCAGAGTCCGTCATGGTAGGACCCTTCCAGCCCATGAATTTCCCAATACCGCCAGCATCGCGGACTATTTCGTCACCTGGTTGTAGATATAGGTGGTAAGTATTACCGAGTACTACCTGGGTGCCAGCCTCACGAACCTGATCTGGATTAAGTGATTTGACTGTGGCCTTGGTCCCGACAGCCACGAAAGCCGGAGTAAAAATATCTCCATGCGGAGTCGACAAAACCCCAGCCCGACCGAGTTTCCCTTCTAGTTTTTTTTCTATCTTGAATTCCATAATTAAATCTGAACCTCTACAAACTTGAGTTCGAAAATGTTAATCGGACTTTTGAGCAGAGCTTTTTTGAAAGGATCTCGTGGATCTGAAATAACATCGGTTACTTCGGCTATGGTATAGGGGTTGATACCTGGGAGTAGGGCCAAAGTTCCATTTACTAATTCGAAATCACGAGGCAACACAACTTCAAAATTACCACGACCGCGACCAATTAATTCTATAAAGGTGTCACTACCAGAGAGCACTGCACTTTGTTTCTGCCCATAAGTTGAATAAAGCATAACTTTGGCCGTACGTCCGGAAACCTCGCTGACCACTCCTACCGGCACATCTCCATAGGCAAAAACATGATTACCCACTACGATACCTACGTCACTGCCAGCATCTATGATCAGGGTGTCATACGGAGATTGGTTAGGATTTCCTAAAATACCAGCTAGTACCATCTGCCTACCCTCTGGTTTACGTAGGAGAATTTCTTTTATTTTTTCGTTTTCATTAAAAAGCGCTTCGTGGTTCGCCAACCTTGCTTCCCGCTCTAAAACTTTATTTTTGAGTTCGTTATTTTCTTCTATTAATGCTTTTTTGGAAGCAAAAAAAACATTGATGTTACTCAGGTTGTTGCCAATACGACGCCCCAGAGAAACAACAGGTGTTAAAACAAAATGCGACGATGCCGAAAAGAAACTAAAAATCGTAGCGCTAAAAAATATAAAAAGTGTAATGGAAAGAACTACAAAAAAAACACGGAGGTTCTTTTTGTTTTTCCTTTTCTTATCTTGGAGGTAGCTCATCTTGATTGCTTATCAAAACTTCATCGTAATATTTCAAATCGTCGAGGACGATACCAGTACCACGAGCCACAGCAGAAAGCGGATCATCTACGACATATACAGGCAACTTAAGAACATTCTGGAGTAACACATCAAGCCCCAAAAGTAGCGCCCCACCTCCAGAGAGTGTTATCCCGCGATGCATCACGTCGGACAGTATTTCGGGCGGAGTATTTTCTAACACATCTTTTACTCCTTCTACTAGTTCTTTTACTGAAGCTCCGATAGCTTCACGAATATCCGAGTCAGTCACCACAACTTCTCGAGGAAGCCCTGTCAGCAAATCCCGACCACGCACGGCTACTTCCATATATTCGCCTGGTAATACTCCCCCGATAGCAATCTTTACATCTTCGGCGGTTTTTTCACCAATTAGAATTTTGAATTCATCACGCATATAAGTCATGATGTCTTGGTTTAGTTTGTCTCCGGCAACTTTCAAATTCTTTGATTTTACGATACCCCCGAGTGAAATAACCGCAATGTCTGTGGTACCTCCACCGATGTCGATGATCATTGAACCCTGAGGCTCCTTGATCGGCATGCGGATACCTATGGCTGCGGCCATGGGCTCCTCTATCAAAAACACTTCACGGGCACCAGCGGAGCGAGCTGCATCATACACAGCCCTGGTCTCTACGTTGGTGGTACCAGAAGGAACCCCAACCACAACTCTGGGACGGAAAAACTTTGGAGACAATTTGTCTGCTTTGTTTATGAGGTATGAGAGCATTTCCTCGGTCACCTCGAAGTCGGATATAACACCGTCTACTAGCGGACGAATAGCACGGATGTGCCCTGGAGTACGTCCGAGCATTTCTTTGGCCTTGGTACCCACAGCCAAGACTTGGTTTGTTTTTTGGTTTACAGCCACGACTGAAGGCTCATTGATGACGATGCCGTGACCCTTCAAATAAACTAGGGTGTTAGCAGTACCTAGGTCTATCCCGATATCATTTGAAAAAAGTTTATATAATTTTTTAAACATTGAACGTATTTAGTAGCTCGTCTACCGAGATGACATTACCTTTGTCCTCAGTTCGTTTTTTAACTTCAACACCATTCTCTTTTAAACTCCTAGCCGACACAACAACACGCAGTGGCATACCGAGTAAATCAGCATCAGCAAATTTTTCTCCAGCAGATAATCCACTCCGATCATCAAACAAAACTTCAACTTTGTGTTCTGTTAGTTTTTTGTAAACATCTTCAGCCTGTTTTCTGACCTCTTCGTCATCGCCCAAAGCGAGTAGATGCACCTGAAATGGTGCTACTGACTCTGGCCAGATAATACCCTTGTCGTCAGACAAAACCTCTACTATGGTACCCATCAAGCGGCCTGGGCCAATACCGTACGAACCCATAAAAACTGATTTCTTATCGCCTTTTTCGTCATTATAGGTAAGAGAAAACGCATCCGAAAACCTAGTTCCTAAAGTAAAAATGTTTCCAACCTCGACAGCTTTCTGTTCCACCATTTTTTCTTTTTCTAGACCCAAACTTCCTAGTACCTCGTCATTGAAAACTTCTTGGTTAACAGCAATTGCCTTGTCTTCATCAACATAGATAATGTCCTCACCTGCACCTGTTAGAGTTTGAAATTCGTGTGAAAATTTTGAAAAACTTCCACCTGAAGCGAAAGTAAGGTATGTTAGGTGACCTATTCCTGCCCTCTTAAATACATTGATGTATGCTTGCTTGGCTTTCTCATAGAACTCATTATGTTCTGCTTCATCTTTGGAAAAGGAATATAGATCTTTCATCACAAATTCTCGGGTCCGCATGATGCCACTTTTGGCACGAGTTTCATTTCTGAATTTTGTTTGAAATTGATATACGGAAAAAGGTAAATCACGATAAGAAGAAACAAACTCGAGCATCATTTTAGTCAGCGGTTCTTCATGAGTGAATCCTAAACCAAGCTCAGTTTCGTTCTTTAGCTTTGTTTTAAACCAGATATCAACCTTCTCTTCACTCCAGCGGTCAGTTGCCTCCCAAGTTGTCTTTTCTTGTAGTCCGGTCATGGTCAGTTCTTGTCCACCAATAGCATTCATCTCTTCTCGAATGATGTTTTCTATTTTTTTGAAGGTTCTAAGCCCGAGTGGCAAGTATGCATATACCCCTGCCATTTCTTTGTGTATGTATCCCCCGCGAATCAAAAGCTCGGCATTTTTTGAGACTTCGTCCGCTGGTGCCTCCTTCTTGGTTCGAGTAAAAAGTTGTGATTGTCGCATAAAACTCATATTAACCCAAATCAGGGTTAAGGTCAAAAAACAAAGGCCAATAATATGTCTCGTGGGTTGCAAAATGGGGTAGTTTTTGCTAGAATGCTTCGTATGCAAAAAACTGAAAAAAGCAAGACTAATGAGGGCGCTGTGGAGAAGATGTTTGAAGCCGGAGTTCAATATGGCTTTGGTAAGTCCAGACGTCACCCTTCAATGTCACCCTTTATTTATACGACCAAGAACCGCACAGACATCATCGACCTTGAAAAGGTAGGCGATATGTTAGATGGAGCAAAAGCCTTCCTCGAGACCCTGGGAGCCAAAAGTGCAAACGTTCTATTGGTCGGCACCAAGCCAGAAGCCAAAGACGCTATCATCAAAATGGCTACTAGACTCGATATGCCGTACGTAACCGAAAGATGGATCGGCGGAACATTGAGCAACTTCGGTGAAATCAAGAAAAGAATCACTGAGCTTGAAAACTATCAGAAAAGTACCACTACTGGCGACCTAAGCAAGTACACCAAAAAAGAAAGAGTTGTCTTGGCCAAGAAAATGGAGAAGCTAGCTCGTTACTACCAAGGTCTCCTAACCCTCAAAAAGGCTCCAGATGCTTTGTTTGTAGTTGATGCTAAAGCAGAACACATCGCAGTAACCGAAGCTGTCAAAGCTGGAATTCCAGTTGTAGCTCTTATGAATACTGACACAAACCTCAAGAACGTTAAATTCCCTATCGTTGGAAACGACGCTGCTATTCCTTCAATCAAGTTTTTCACTACCGTGCTAGGAGATGCCTACGAAGCTGGCAAGGATCAAACTAAAAAATAATCTAATCAAATAAAAAAATGAGTACTCAAATAACAACAGAGTTAGTTAAAGAACTTCGTGATAAAACTGGCATCTCCGTTATGCAATGCCGAAAAGCCCTAGAAGAAGCCGAGGGTGACATGGAGAAAGCGATTGCTATACTGAAGAAAACAAGCGCATCTATTGCCGAGAAAAAAATGGGCCGTGAAGCCAATGACGGTGCTGTTGCTGTAAAAGTAGAAGGCGGTAAGGCTACAATGATCGCACTCCACTGCGAAACTGACTTCGTTTCTAAAAATGAGGACTTTACTAATCTTTTGAACACTCTGCTTGAAAAAGCGGTAACATCTGGATCTGAGGCACTCAAAGCAGAAGCCAAGGACCTGATTGACCCAATAATTCAGAAAACTGGTGAGAAAATCGAGCTAGGAGAAGTTTCTGTTATCTCAGGTGACGTGCTGGGTACTTATGTACACAGTGGCAAAAAGGCAGTGGTGGTTTCCCTATCCGGTGGCAACGCTGAACTAGCCAAAGACATAGCCATGCATGTAGCTGCTATGAGACCAGAGTACATAAAAGACGATGAAGTGAACGCTGAGACCGTGAAAATGATGCACGAGATCTTCGAAAAAGAAGTTGAGAACGTAGACAAACCAGCAGAAATAAAACAGAAAATGCTCGAAGGCAAGATAGCTACATATTTCAAAGAGAAAACTTTGATCAACCAACCTTTCATAAAAGACACTGATATCACTATCGGCGCGCTGCTCACTAAAAATAGTGCAGAGATCAAAGAGGTTAAAACCTGTTTTATATAAACCCTATGTCTGTTTTTTTGATATTATTTTTAATTTCAACTTTTGGTATCGCCCTTCTGGTCGGTCGTAAAATGCTTGTACTCAAAAACACCGAGTACAGCGCACCGAATGATTTTGATTTCTTGATTGAAGTTCCAGACCTCAAAGAAGTAAAAACTATTTTGCACCAGAAAAGTCGTCGATACGGATACATAGCCCTGGTTATAACTATCCGAGCTTACGTACTGTCCAGTCATACACTGAAACGAAAGAGCGAGACCCTTTGGCAATTCATAAAACGCAGATTAGCAAGGAAGAATAAAGTAAAAGTGGCCCACGAAGAAGCAGAGAATAAGTTCCTAACGAGGATCTCTGAATACAAGAAAAGAATACATAGGATAAAGGAGAAAATAAAGGAAGAAGAAGGGTTGAATTAGTTTTGATTTTAGTGTAGTGTGTACCGAAAGCCGCCTTAGCTCAGTTGGTAGAGCAACGCTTTTGTAAAGCGAAGGTCCTCAGTTCGAATCTGAGAGGCGGCTCCAAAATAGATTTACTCCCCTTTCTTTTGCTCCTCGGTTGAGGTGGTGTCTTTAGTTTCTAGGTTGAAACTCTTTTGGATTTTAGCTTCGAGCTCTTCGATTGGTTGGAATCCGGTTAGGACTTCGTCGTCGAGTACGAGTGCTGGAAGCTTTGTGTCCTCGATCTTGTAAATACGTAGCATGGCTTCGACAGCAGACAGTTCAGTACTGTAGTCAAAGGAATAAACTCGGAGTTCTGGATACTTCTCTCTCAATTTAGATAGGACCAGGCCAGTACGTTCACATTCGCTACAGTTCTCGGCGGTGGTGTAGAAATACAGAACGAAGGCGTATTGTTCCCCACAACGAGCGGTTATCTTCTTCATCAATAAATAGTCCTTGATTTGAAGTAAGGCGTAATACTTGCGCAAGAAATCAACTTCTTTGGTTTGACCTAGGTTCTCTTCTCCCCACTCGAGCTTGTTGCCGAGCTCGGCAAGTTCACCAGAGAGTGCAGAATAGTTTACGTTCTTGCAGGAAAGTTCTGAAAGAAGTGTATATTGGGTTTCTGAAGACAAGATGTCCAGAGCAATAGTGTTTTGGATATCTCGCAATTCTTTGACCTTTTTGTTACCGAAATAACTACTCAAGTAGCTTGCGGTAGCGAAAAGCATCCCAGTGATAATAAAAACTAAAACATATTTTCTCCAATCAAATTTGTTGTTTTCCATAAAATTAACGCCAACTTGGCTTTTGTGCAAATATTGTATTATACAGGGCCTTCATGAGCCAAAACGGCGCCACGACGCTGTAAATAACGATAAAATATAAAATATTAAGCGGTGAAAGTCTGCGATCCTCAGACATCCATTTACCAATAATAATCGATGTTATAAGTAATGTGAACAGAATAACCGTGATGAACAAGAGGACGCCAGTATTAAAGAAGTATAGATCAAAGTTGTAGGCACTTTCTGGCAAATAGATACCAGTTGTTTGAAGTGCCAATATTTTAGATTGAGCGCTTACACTAAACTGATTAATCATTCTTCCAAAAAGATAGGTGGCAGAAATTATAGACACGATACCGGCCGGCACTGTGAAAAACGAAAAGTGTCCGTATTTCTTTTTAAAGAGCAACCTGCGGTAATCAATCGTATTGTTGATAAAACCATAAATCCAACGTACTCGTTGTTTAAAAAGTTTCTTGACGGTTTTGGGCGTGTTGGTATATATGTAGGCATCGTTACATTGTTCGATTTTGTATCCATTCTTTTGCATTCGGTAGGCAATCTCCATGTCTTCGGTGTTGTGTGCTTTGCGATATGGACCCAAGTCGTCGAAAACTTTCTTTTTGAAAACAGTCAGTGGGCCTGGGGTCACATGAATCGCTCCCAAGAAACCTAGCATCTTTTTGATGTATACCGACATGTCGTATTCGGCCTTTTGGGCTTTTTGGATTAGACTCTGAGGTGATTCTACGATAACCGAAGGAGACACTGCCATCACATCTGGAGTAGCCTCAAAATATGACATGATGCGTATCAAAGACTCCGGATCGGCAAAAGAGTCCGCGTCGAGACAAGCTACGAATTCTGAGGTAGTTTCTTTGAGCCCTAAATTGAGAGCAGTGTGCTTGCCACCATTTTCTTTGGTGAAAGTACGAACATTCTCGTATTTGTTAAACTGCTGTATAACGCTCCAAGTACTGTCGGTCGAGCCGTCATCTATGACAAAAAGGGTCAGCTTGTCTTTGGGATAATTCATAGCCAAGAGTGACTCTACGGTTCTAGCAACAGTCTTTTCTTCGTTCCAGCAAGGTACCATGACGGTAACCGTAGGATAATGCCCAAGCTTTATTTGGCCCTTTCGAATGACTATCTTCTTCCTGTTTTCGATGAAGGTAACGAGCAAAAACACCTGTACATATAAGGATAAAAATAGAAATACATAAAATAATGAGTTTAGGACCGCGGACATATAACAGGGTTAATTTTAGCACTTTTTCGCCCTAAAAACAACCTTCTGTGTTATAATCTGATGATTAGAATTAAATAAACCCGCTCTGACGGGACACAAGTAAATTTTATGGAAAATGATATCATCCCAGAAAAAAAATCGAATGCAAAATTATATACAAGCTTGCTGTTGATTGTCGTAGTGCTAGTTGTAGGATTTGTGTTATTACGAGGCACAACTCCCCCAGTCAAAGAAAGCGCTGAAGAGACCAATAATGCTTTTGCCGATATTAATATCAGACCAGTGAGTCCTACGGAACACATATTGGGTGATCCAAATGCAAAAATCATAATTGTCGAATACTCAGACACTGAATGCCCATTCTGTAAACGATTCCATACAGACATGCAAAAACTAATAGACGGTAATTCTGACGTTGCCTGGGTATACAGACATTTTCCTATAGCCTCACTTCATACTAGAGCTTTCAATGAATCAGTAGCTATAGAATGTGCAGCCGAGCAAGGTGGTAACGATACTTTCTGGCGTTATACAAACGAGGTCTACGCTAGAACAAATTCTAACGACTCACTAGACCCAAAAGAACTTTACAACATCGCATCTGACCTAGAGTTAAACATGCTCGACTTCAAAGTTTGCATCGACACTCAAAAGACAGCAGGGATTGTTCAGGCTGACATGACAGACGGCAGTAACAACAAAGTCCAAGGCACCCCTACTTCATTCGTATTCAAGAATGGAAAAATCGTCCAAGTCATACCAGGGGCCTTACCATACGACCAACTTTCAGAGTTTATAGACGGTTTGTTAAAATAACAAAACCTCAAAACTAAAAAACTCTGCTTAGCGCAGAGTTTTTTAGTTTATGTATTAATCAAAATAATTCTTCAGTCTTGAAATCTTTTCATGATTTCGAAGCTTTTCGTGGACTTTGGCTTCGATCTGGCGAATACGTTCTCGAGTGACACCGAACTCTTCTCCTACCCGCTCTAGGGTGTGTTGGATCCCGTCAGTGAGTCCGTAACGCATCTCTAGGATCTTGCGCTCCTTTGGATTAAGCTCGTCTAAGACTTCACGGATTTGGTCAGAAAGTATCCTCCTAGATGAATCTTGGTCAGGACGCAAAATCTTGTCATCAGAAATAAAGTTTTCTAGAGTTGATTTGTCGTCATCATCCCCTACTGGTTGTTCTAGAGAAATTGTTTCTTGGGAGATATTTTCGATAACGTGAATTTTCTCGACTGGTATACCCATCTCAGTTGCGATTTCTTCGGCCAATGGTTCACGACCCAAATCTTGGGACAGTCTTCGGTGAGTTTGTTTGTATTTAGATATTGTCTCCACCATGTGGACCGGAATACGGATAGTTCGAGACTGGTCAGCGAGTGCACGAGTGATAGACTGTCTAATCCACCAAGTTGCATAGGTCGAGAACTTATAACCCTTGGTCCAGTCGAATTTCTCTACGGCTTTAAACAACCCGAGGTTACCTTCTTGGATCAAGTCTAGAAGCGACAAATTAGCACTACGTCCTACGTATTTTTTTGCAATAGAAACAACAAGACGCAGGTTGGCACGAGCTAGCAAGTTCTTTGCTTCCTCATCACCCTTTTCGATACGCTTGGCTAGGTCTCTCTCCTCCGCAGCGTAAATCAGTGGATACTGGCCTATTTCTTTCAAATATATTTGGATGGAGTCGTGGGCTGTACCTTTGAGCAAATCTTTTTCATTTAATTCGGCATCCAGGTTAAGCAAGTTTCCACCCTCTAGTACATCGATACCCGCAGTCGCGAATTTTTCATATAGTTCGTCAAGAAACAAAATATTGTTTTCAATGTCAGGAAAAGTCTTCAGAATTTCGTCATAGGTTATGAAGCCTCGCTTTTTACCTTTCTCGAGCAACTCATCAGACTTTATGCGCAATTCTTCCCCTTTGCGTTCGACAGATGAAAGCTTTTTGGGTTTTTCTGCTTTGGCTGGCTTGGTGACCTTAGGCTTTATTGCTTTTGCCTTGCTCAACACCTTTGTTTTAGGTTTTGTAGCTGGCTTGGCTTTTGCCTTTGGTTTTAGGTTAGCCTGCTTTGTCGCCTTTGGCTTTGGGGCAACCTTTTTATTTACTTTTACTGCTTTCTTTTTGTTTTTCATGCGACTTTTTTTAAATGATAATTTACGAACTGCGACTACTTTTAATTTCCTGAATTTTATTGTTTATAATTTGACACTCTTTTAAAATTTCTTCAACTCTTTTTTGGTCCTTGGCCTCTTCGGCTAAATATAATTCACGCATTTTTCGGGCCAACTCCTCTTTTAAACTTTCTTCTTTTAAATTATTAATTAATTCGATTATGTCTCTTTTTAAATCAACTCCACCACTGTAGAAAACCTCAGCTTCGTAAACCAGGTCCTCTTTGATTGGTAGAAACCTATCTGTTAATTCGAGTTCGGTCTGATTGGTTGCTTCTGCAATATCTGTGATGAGTTTTTTTGCATCGATACCAACTTCCTTGGCTCCAGATTGCCAGAAAACTAAACCTAAAAGTCTCCTCAATATGTAATCCTTCTTTAATACTTCTAGCTGTTCCTTTTCGATGGTCTCGATAGTTTTCTTTTCATGCTCAGAGGACTTGGCTACGATGGTCAGGTCTTCGTTCAAGGTTGCGATTGGTATACCAGTAGCTCCACTTATTTTTTTCAAAAAGAATTCTTGATCGATACGGCTACCTAAAATAGAAACATATGGTAGAACTTTTTCTTTCACCGCGAGGCCTAGCTTTCTGTCTGTTACTGGTATTGTTGCCATTATGCCACCCAAAACGAATTCTACTGTCGGCACAGAGTTCCGGATAATGGCCTTCCAAGCGTCCTTGCCTTCTTTTGCCACAATGTCTGCTGGATCTTGCCCTTCTGGCAGGTTGGCTATTTTTACATCCATACCTAGCGACATAGCGATCTTGGAAGCTCGAAGCGCCGCCTTGATTCCAGCATTATCTCCATCAAAAGCAATGACTAAGTTGCTGGAAATCCTACGTAATAATCCTAAGTTTGATACCGCCTCATCTCTCTCTAACTCTTCGGAAAATGCAGTGCCCGATGTAGCTACAGTATTAGTCCATCCTGCTTGGTGTGACAACAACAAATCTATCTGCCCTTCAACCAATATTGAGAAGTTGTGCTTTCTGATGGAGATTTTCGCTTTGTCCAATCCATACAAAACTGCAGACTTTTTGAAAATTGCTGTTTCAGGAGAATTTAAGTATTTAGCAGAATTACCATCGTCTGGGAAAAGTCGTCCAGAGAAAGCTATGACTCTGCCACTAGAATCCATGATTGGAAACATAATGCGTCCACGAAATCGATCATAAACTGATTCTTGGCCACTTGCGTTTGTCTTGTCAGATTTTTTGGATAGTCCGGCTTTGTCTATCTCACTCTCGGTAAAGTTTTTACTTCGTAGAAACTGATGCAAGTCTCGCCATTCATTTCTGGCATAACCTACTCGGAAACTACTGATAGTCTCGTCTGTGAGTCCGCGAGTTTTTAAATAGTTTAATGGCTCTGGACTAGCAGCAAAATTTTTTGAGAAAAATTTTGCTGCTACTTCCATTACCTCATAAAGTCTATCTTTTTCTGACTCTGCTCCAGGGTTAGTATATGCTCCGAGGGACACATGGGCCCGGTCGGCAAGAAGTTTGAGTGAACCTTTAAAATCAAGCCCTTCGAACTCCTCCACAAAGGTGAAAATGTCTCCTTTAGCACCACAGCCGAAGCAGTAATAACTGCCTCGGTCTGGTGACACAAAGAAAGATGGTGATTTTTCATTATGAAAAGGACACCTGGCTTTTAGATTTGATCCAGCCCTTTCCAACTTTATATAAGAAGAGACTACTTCTTCTATCCCCAGTCTCTCCTTTATTGTAAGCACAGGAGAGTTCATCATTTGTTTTATTCTTCGCTTGATAGCTCTTCACTTGAAGCACTATCACCTACAAACATGTTTCGGAAACCAGTACCGGCTGGTATCAGCCTACCGATTATCACATTTTCTTTGAGACCTCGTAGGGTGTCTGTACCCCCACGAACAGCATTGTCAATCAAGACTCTGTTGGTGTTTTGGAAAGAAGCTGCGGACAACCAACTCTTGGTGCGAAGTGAAACTTCGGTGATACCAAGCGCGATGATTTCAGCTTTGGCTATAGTTCCGCTGATTCCCTCTACTCGGTTATTCTCTTCGGCTAGGGATGAACTCTCAACAATGTCTCCTTGGGAGAAGTTTGTTTCTCCAGCATCTTTGATCTTGCGACGAGAGAACATTTGACGAATGATTATCTCGATGTGTTTTCTAGAAACAGAAGCACTTTGCAATTCATAAACTTTATTGATTTCTCGGATGATGTATTCTTCAACCACATCTTTACCTCCGTATTTGAATACTTCGGCAATGTCAGCGGAACCGTCAGTAAGCAATTCACCTTTCTTGACTGAACTACCGACCTTCACATTCGGAATACGGATGTGTGGTACCAAATACTCGATTTCATTTTTCTTTCCATCTTCTTTTGAATCAGAAAGTACTTTGATGATTTTTTCTCGGTTTTCTTTTTCTGTTACTTCGATTACAGTACCGTCAGTTTGTGACACCGCAGCTGGGTTTTTCGGAATACGCTTTTCAAAGATTTCTTCAACACGAGGCAAACCAGCAGTAATGTCAGTACCTGCCACACCACCTTGGTGGAAAGTTCGGAGGGTAAGCTGAGTTCCAGGTTCACCGATAGCTTGAGCGGCAATAATACCAACAGCTTCACCTAGATCTACTAATTTGCTGCGACCCAAATCGAGTCCGTAACACATTCGGCAAATACCGTGATTTGTTTTACATGTGAGCGGAGAGCGAACTAACACTTCTGTAAATCCATGACCTTCGATGTCTCTAGAGTCTTCTTTGGTAACCAAGAATCCTTTCTTGTACAGAACTTTTCCTTCGCTATCTTTCAAATCAGTTGCTAGCACGCGACCGTAAAGATTCTTTGCCAAAGGAATTTCGATACCAGACACGTTGTCGTGAGTAGCCATCTTGCCTTCTTTGGTGCCACAATCTTCTTCGGTAACAACTACGTCTTGGGAGACGTCTACCAAACGACGAGTTAGGTAACCTGCTTTTGCGGTGTTAAGAGCGGTATCAGAAGCACCTTTACGTGCACCGTGAGTAGTAACGAAGTATTCAATCGGAGAAAGACCTTCTTTGTATGATGGAATAATTGGGAATTCAAGAATCTTACCTTGGTTGTTTTGGATGAGACCTTTCATACCAGCCATCTGAACCAACTGACCTAACGAACCTCTAGCTTTAGAGATGAACAAGTCATACACAGAGCCTCCTTTATCGAGAGTTCCTGGCAAAACTTTTTCGATGTCTTTTTTAGCCTTAGTCCAAACTTCAATAATCTTTTGATATTTTTCTTTGTCGGAAAGCAAACCTTCTTCCCATTGTGAGCGGATAGCAGACTCTTGTTTGCGACTCTCTTCGATGATGCCTTTCTTTTCCTCTGGAACTTTTACGTTATCAAGTCCCCAAGTAGTACCGGAAACAGTAGCGTATTTGTAACCGAATTCTTTAATCTTGTCGAGTACGGCTGGAGTAGCGTCGATACCATAGCGAGTCAACAGTTCGTCCACTAGACCGGACATGCGACCCTGAGTAATCTCTTCACCAATATAAGCAAAGTCATCAGGTAGGATACTATTGAATAGCAGTCGGCCTACAGTAGTCTCAAACATTCCCTCATCAAACTTCTTGTATTTTGGTTTATTGGTAGCTAACACCTTTACCTTAGCTCGCAGTGAAATAATTCCGTATTCGTGAGCCAAGATTGCTGCGTTTGGACTTGAGAAATATTTTCCTTCACCGAATTCACCGTCCATAGATTTGGTCATCCAGAAAGCACCGAGGACCATGTCCTTACTAGGGTTAGCAATCGGATCACCACTTTGGGGTTTCAAGAGGTTGCGGTTTGAAGCCATGAGCTCGCGAGCTTCCCATTGAGCTTCTTCTGATAGCGGTAAGTATACTGCCATCTGGTCACCGTCGAAGTCAGCGTTGAATGCCTGACAAACTAGCGGGTGAACTTGAATAGCATTACCTTCGATCAAAATAGGATTGAAAGCTTGGATACCTAGTCTGTGTAGAGTCGGTGCACGGTTGAGCAATACGTACTTGCCTTCGATCACGTCTTCGAGCATTGCCCAAACTTCTGGAGTTCGCTCTTCTATCAATTTGTTAGCACCGCGAATGTTGAAAGCTAATTCAGCTTCAAGGATTTTGGATATTACGAAAGGACGGAAAAGTTCTAGCGCCATGTGTTTTGGCAAACCACATTGATTTAGTTTTAGCTTAGGACCAACCACGATAACACTACGGCCAGAGTAGTCTACACGCTTACCCAAGAGGTTAGCACGGAACAAACCTTGTTTTGACTTCAAGTTGTCTGACAAAGATTTAAGTGGTCGCTTTTGAGACTGACTCATAGCAGCTCCGTCATTTTGTCGTGCAATAGAGTTGTCGATCAGTGCGTCTACTGCTTCTTGGATGATTCTTTTTTCGTTACGCAAGATTACGTCCGGAGCATTTATCTCCTTGAGTTTCTTTAGACGATTGTTTCGGTTGATAACGCGTCGGTACAGATCGTTTAGGTCTGAAGTTGCATGTCGGCCACCATCGAGCGCCACCATAGGTCGCAAAACTGGCGGTATAACCGGAATAACAGTGAGGAACATCCATTCAGGTCTGATGTCTGCGTAAATCATTGAGCGGAGAAGTGAGAGGCGTTTCTGTAACTTTTCTTTCTCAGCACTACCAGCTTTTTCGAGCAATGTCTCAGTGTGTACTTTCAACTTACTCAAATCCAAATTTTTGAAAATTGAATGAATAGCTTCAGCACCAATGTTCGCTTCGAAACAAGTACCGTATTTCAATGAATAGTGGTGGAAAGATAGTTCGTTGAGAACTTTACCTTCGTAGATTTCGCCTATTTCTTTCTTGGTAACAGACAGCAAATTCTTTAACTTTTCTCGAGTTTCTTCATCGGCAGAATTCTTGACCTTGTTCTTGTATTCTTTTTCGAGGTCGCTGATTAGACTTTCCTTTTCTTCAGCGTGCACTTTGGTGATGATGTATCCTGCAAAGTAGATTACTTTCTCGAGATCAGTAACAGAAATGTTGAGGAGTATGCTCATACGAGATGGCACACCACGGAGGAACCAGATGTGTGCTACTGGAGTTGCAAGTTCGATGTGACCCATACGTTCACGACGAACGATAGATCGAGTAACCTCGACTCCACATTTTTCACAAATAATATCCTTGTAACGAATACGTCGGTATTTACCACAGTAACATTCGTAGTCTTTTTCTGGACCGAAAATTTTCTCATCAAAGAGACCACCACGCTCGGAACGACCAGTACGGTAGTTGATGGTTTCTGGTTTGGTTACCTCTCCATAAGACCATTCACGGATTTGCTCTGGCGAAGCAAGCCGGAGTGATATTTCGTTGAAATCTGTTGTGTTTAAAGTTTTCATATTAGTTTTTCTTCAAGTTAACGTCGAGCGCCAGACCGCGTAGATAATTTAGCATCACGTTGAAAGATGCCGGTGAGTTTGGTGGCCTAATTGGCTCGTTCTTGATAATAGAATCAAATGTCTGGGAGCGACCTTGTATATCGTCAGACTTAATCGTTAACATTTCACGTAGAGTGTAAGCTGCGCCGTAACCTTCGAGTGCCCACACCTCCATTTCTCCGAATCTCTGTCCGCCACCTTGAGCTTTACCACCGAGGGGTTGCTGAGTGATGAGCGAGTAGGGACCAATCGAACGCATATGAATCTTGTCTTCTACCATGTGGTGAAGCTTCAACATATACATATAACCCACAGCTACTTTCTGCTCGAAAGCTTCGCCTGTGCGTCCATCGAAAAGTTTTACTCGGCCGTTGTCTGGGAAGCCAGCCTTTACTAATTCTTCACTGATTTCTTCATGAGTTGCTCCCAAGAAAGGAGGAACTATGGCTTGGTAACCCAAAGCATTCGCAGCGATACCCAAGTGCATTTCCAATATCTGACCCAAGTTCATACGAGACGGAACACCGAGCGGTGTAAGCACGATATCTACCGGAGTACCATCTGCCATGTATGGCATGTCTTCTTCGGGTAGTACAGTCGAGATAACACCTTTGTTACCGTGACGGCCAGAGAGTTTGTCTCCAACTGAAATATTTCGAACCTGAGCAACTTCGATAACAATCTTCTTGATGATACCAGCCTCGAGAGTGTGACCCATTTCGCGAGAGAAAATCTTGACTCCGATGATTCGTCCACGCTTGCCGTGCTCCATACGAAGTGAAGTGTCCTTCACATCGCGAGCTTTTTCAGCAAAGATAGAACGGAGTAGTCTTTCTTCTGGAGTAAGTTCAGTTTCACCTTTTGGAGTAATCTTACCAACCAAAATATCGTTTTCTCTAACTTCAGCACCGACACGCACTATACCGTCTTCATCCAAATCTTTGAGTTTCAATTCACCAACGTTTGGAATATCACGAGTAGTAATCTCGGGCCCTAGTTTAGTATCACGAACAACACAGGTAAATTCTTCTAAGTAGATAGAAGTAAATTTACTATTCTTTACTAGTTTTTCAGAAATGATTATCGCGTCTTCAAAGTTTGAACCAGACCAAGAAAGGAAGGCTATGAAAGCGTTCTGTCCGATGGAAGCTTGTCCGTTAACTGTTGAAGTAGTATCAGCAAGTACGTCACCTTTTTTGACCTTGTCCCCTACGGATACTATTGGACGCTGATGGAATGTAGAGAAGTTGTTGTTTCGAAGGAAGTTTACCAAGGTGTATGTTTTTTCACTCTTGCCATCTATTACGATTTTTCTAGCATCAACGTATTTTACTGTTCCTTCTTCAAGAGCAATAACAACACGTCCAGAGTCACGAGCGATGTCTTCTTCGATACCAGTTCCAACGAGTGGAGCTTCTGGTAATACGCAAGGTACAGCTTGTTTCTGCATGTTACTACCCATCAGTGCACGGTTGGCGTCATCGTGTTCCAAAAACGGAATCATCGAAGTAGCCAAAGAGAAAGCTTGGTTAGTAGCCACGTCAACATAATCGATTTCAGTATTTTTGATTGTACCTGGTTCGCCTTTTACGCGAGCTGCTACAAATTCACTAGTTATCTTGCCATTCTCATCATAAGAAACTCCAGCATGTCCGATGTTGAATTTTTCTTCTTCGAGTGCATTTAGATAAACCATTTCTCCGGTTATCTTACCGTTGGTTACTTTGATATATGGAGTTTCGATGATACCGAAATCGTTGATCTTGGAATAAGTAGCAAGGTGAACCACAAGTCCGATGTTTGGACCTTCTGGGGTGTGAATAGGACAAATACGTCCGTAGTGCGAAGGGTGCACGTCACGAACTTCTAGACCTGCTCGCTCGCGAGTAAGACCGCCGGGACCAAGGGCACTAAGCTGACGAATATGCTCCATTTCACAGAGAATATTTTCCTGGTTCATGAACTGTGAAAGCTGGTTGGTGGTGAAGAATTCCTTGATACGAGCCTGAAGTGGTCGTTGGTTAATTATGTGAATAGGCAGTGCAGTATCAGCGTCAACGATGGACATACGGTCCTGAATGTTACGCTTGATTTGCATCATACCGGTACGAACTTTTTGCTGTAGCATTTCACCTACGAAGCGCACACGGCGTTGACCCAAGTGGTCGATGTCGTCGGCTTTTGCTCCTGGTTCGTTGCTAAGTTTTACAATGTAATCAAGAACTGTTATCAAATCTTCTTTAGAAATAGTTCGGCGTAGAAGTTCTTCTTTGCCCATGTCTTTTTCGAAACGCTTGTTGAAACGGTAACGTCCAACTGGAGACAGGTCATATCGCTCAGGAGTAAACAGAGAATTTATGAATTCTTTAGCGTTGTCCGGTGTAGCCATGTCCCCATCGCGTAGACGCTTGTAAACTTCGATATAAGATTCTGATACAATCTTGGCAGTATCTTTGGATAGACACATTTCAATAACTTTCTTTGACTCTGCGTCTGGGAAAGCACTCAATATTTCTTCGTTAGTAGTGAGACCTAAAACACGCAACAAAGACACAGCTGGGAATTTTCGCTTCTTGTCGATACGTACATATATAGCGCCGTCTGCCTCTGCTTCGAGTTCAATCCATACACCACGAGCTGGAATTATTTTTGCCCCGAAATACCTCTTGCCCTTACTCTCGGATTCAGTAAAGAAAACGCCAAAAGACCGCGCAAGTTGTGGAACTATTACGCGCTCTACGCCGTTTATGATAAAAGTACCGTGCGGAGTCATCAGTGGAATTTCTGACATGAATATCTCCTGCTCTTTGATGGTACCTAAAATCTTGTTCTTCAATTTTACTCGAGCTTTCAAGTTTCCTTGATAAGAAACTTTATTTACCTTTGATTCATTTTCATCAGTTTTTGATTCACTGAGTGAGAACGAAGTAAACTCAAGTTCGAACTTTTTACCTGAGTAATCAGCAATCGGTGAAAATTCTTTGAAGACTTCACCAATACCGGTCTCGACAAGCCACTTGAATGATTGGAGCTGAGCTTCAATCAAATTCGGAAACGCTGCGAGAGGCTTTTTGTACCTCCCGAAAACCTTCTTTGGACGCACAATAGATTTGGGCATGGAAAAATTAGGGTTATCTAAACGCTTATAAATAAAAGCAAAAACAAACCTGCTGCTTTATGGGCTTATAAATATTCCAGCCGAGACTCAATCGTTACCACAGATACTATACATTTTCAATAAAAAGTCAAGTAAAATCTGGGGAAAATTAGGATTTACTGCTCTTTGCCTTCCATTCTTCTATTTTCTTGTGATCCCCAGACAGGAGCACAGGTGGAACCTTGTAGTTTTTGTTCTTGTATTTCAGTATTTCTGGTCTGGTATAGACTTCGCTAGTCGAAACTCTTTCCTCTTCAAGAGATTCGAATTTACCCAATACTCCCGGGATCTGACGGGCAACACAGTCGACGACAATCATCGCAGGTAGTTCACCACCGGTTAACACATAATCCCCTATTGAAATCTTTTTGGTCTTTAAAATTTTATCCACTCGTGCATCAATACCTTCATATCGTCCACAAATCAAGATTACATCTGTATATTTATTGGAAACTTTTTTAGCAAACTCTGTCGTAAATTTCTCAGCGCTGGGAATAAAATTAATAATGAGAGTTTTTTTCTTATCCTTTATCTTGGAAAGCGCTTTTTCTACTGCTTTCAGTATTGGCTCAGCTTTCATGACCATACCAGGGCCACCTCCATATGGACGCTCGTCCACTGGCTTATAATTGTTGGCAGTTTTAGGCAAGAAATCCCTCGGATTATAGAACTTAATAGAAACCTTCTTGTTTTCTATCGCCCGCCCCAAAATAGACTCTTGTACATAAGAGCTGAAAATATCTGGGAAAATAGTTATTATATGAAATCTCATAAAAGAAAAACCGCGCTATTTTTATAGCACGGTTTTTCTTTTATGTATAGTTTGATTTATATTCCTTTCAAATCTTCCATTGCCTGATCTACTGTCTTCAGTGTTGGAGAGGAAGCGTGATGCACTTCTGATCTTGTTCCTCCTTCTGGTTCATTGATCTTTAGATTTACTCGAGCATTGTTCTTCATGCCGATTATTCGGAGCAAGGTTCGAATTGCCTTTGCTGTGTTACCCATGCGGCCAATGATTTTGCCCATATCGCTTGGATTAACTGTAAGAGTAATCAATACACCCATTTCGTCCACTGTCCTGTCGATTTTTACATCGTTTGGATTGTCTACCAGAGCCTTAACAACATACTCCAGAAATTCCTTATCGTTTTCTTGCATAAAATGATATTAGTTCTTTTTAAGAGAGCAGTAGAGCGACATACTGCCTAGATTAATTATATCTTAGAGCAAAATAGAGCGCAAGCAGAAGCTACGCTATTATTTCTTCGCTTTGAGAGCTTTGCGCTTCTCGGTAGATTTCTTCATTGGCAAAACATTTTTCTTCTTGCCTTTGACGATACCTTTGTCTACCAAGAAATTATGCACAGTGTCAGACACCTGAGCACCCTTGCTCACCCAGTGACTGATACGTTCTTGGTTAAAAGAAGTCTCACCAGACTTTGGGTTGTAGGTACCAATAAGTTCCAAGAACTTGCCACTTTTAGCTGCGTTCTTTGAATCTGTAAGTACAACACGAAAAGCAGGGTCATTCTTTCGGCCGATTCGCTGTAATCTGATTTTTAACATATGAGTGAGTCTACCACTTTTTTACAGAAATGCAAATATTAGTGAAGGCTGTAGGAGCCTGGCGCTTTGTAGGCACCGGGTGTGACGTAGGCGCCGGGTGTAACGTAGGCGCCGGGTGTAACGTAGGCGCCGGGTGCTACATAAGCAGCCTCGGTTGTATATGCAGCTTGAGTTGTGTAAGCGGCTTGAGCCAAGTAGGCAGCTTCGGCAGTATAGGCAGCTTGAGCATTGTAAGCAGCTAAAGCAGTGTAGGCAGCGTTGGTTGTGTAAGCGGCGTTGGTTGTGTAGGCTGCAATAGCTCCGTAAGAACCATTAGTCCAGTAAGCACCATTAGCTCCGTATGAGCCATCAGTCCAATATGCTCCCCCTGTTCCATAGGAACCATCTGTTCCGTATGAACCACTAGCTCCGTAGGAACCAGTGTCGCCGTAAGATCCGTTTGTTCCGTATGCTCCAGAATCTCCATATGATCCGTTAGTACCATAAGCTCCTGAGTCGCCGTAAGATCCGTTTGTTCCGTATGCACCGTTATCTCCGTATGCACCGTTGGTACCATACGCACCATTATCACCATATGAACCATTAGTGCCATAAGCTCCTGAGTCGCCGTAAGATCCGTTATCGCCGTATGCTCCACTGTCTCCATAAGCTCCAGAATCTCCATATGATCCGTTAGTACCATAAGCTCCTGAGTCGCCGTAAGATCCGTTATCGCCGTATGCACCGTTGTCGCCATACGATCCATTATCTCCATAAGCTCCACTGTCTCCGTATGAACCATTATCTCCGTATGAACCATTATCTCCGTATG
>JAGOSH010000004.1:41389-57437 GCA_018062425.1 Minisyncoccota bacterium
GCTCCTGAGTCGCCGTAAGATCCGTTATCGCCGTATGCACCGTTGTCGCCATACGATCCATTATCTCCATAAGCTCCACTGTCTCCGTATGAACCATTATCTCCGTATGAACCATTATCTCCGTATGCACCGCTATCTCCGTAGGATCCATTATCACCGTAAGCACCTGAGTCGCCGTAAGATCCGTTATCGCCATAAGCACCACTGTCTCCATATGCGCCACCAGCTAAATGTCCTCCGTTGGTTCCATATGCACCGTTGCCTAAATAACCTCCACCAGTCCAATAGTTTCCTGGGCCGAAGTAGCCACCGTTTCCCCAGTAATTTCCGCTAGTCCAATAGTTGCCCGCAGTAACATAATTACCTGGACCAAAATAGCTACCGTTTGACCAGTAACCGCCATAAGAAAAGTATCCTCCCCAGTCAAAATATCCAGCAAAATCAGGGTATCCTGCGCCACTGCCATAGACAACGACAGCGCCGTACCCACCACAGCCACAATAGTCAAAACCCTGAGCCTGTGCCGGCTTAGCGGTGCCTAGGTAGAAAAAAGTTGATATCAATAAAATTAAAGCTATTTTTGATTTCATTACCTATGAAGCTTAACATAAAGTAGACAAAATGTCAAGTCTATTGTATAGTGATTTAGCCACCTAATCCCCCATATGCTATAATGAAATCAATGCAAAAAAGAACTGGACGGAAATCAGGACTATCTGGGGTTATCTCTATAACCTCAAAAGGTACTGGTTACGTCAAAATTGAAACCCTGGAAGAAGACCCGGAGATAGACTACAGACACCTCAAAACCGCACTCCATAACGATCTAGTTGAGATAGTCCTCCATCCAAAGGGACGCCACCGCCAAACTGCCGAAGTAGTGCAGGTGTTGGAACGCGCCAAAAGCAAATTCACTGGCATACTAACAAAACAAAAAGACTTATACTTTTTAGAAGCTGACGACCCGAAAATGTATGCCGATATTCTTATCCCAAACGACATGCTCGCTGGGGCCAAACCCGGACAAAAAGTTTTCGGTGAAATAGTACGATGGAAAGATGCTCGCAAAAACCCTGAAGGTAAAATTTTGAAGGTTTTGGGTTACCCCGGCGACAATAGTACAGAAATGTACGCCATCGCGCTCGAAAAGGGTTTCGCTGAAAAACTCTCCGAAGAAACGGAAGACGAAGCTCTTAAAATAAAGAAAATGGGTCTCCAGAAAAGCGACTATGAAGGCAGGAGGGATTTTCGAAAAACTCTAACCTTTACCATAGACCCATCAGATGCAAAAGATTTCGATGATGCAATATCTTTCGTAGAACTAGGAGATGACAAATACGAAGTCGGAGTGCACATTGCGGATGTATCACACTATGTAAAGCCGGGTAGTAAAATCGACGAAGAAGCTGTGAAAAGGGGTACCTCTGTATACCTCGTAGATCGTACTATTCCCATGCTACCCGAAGTGCTTTCGAACGACCTCTGTTCTCTGGTGCCCGACCAAGACCGGTTCACCATGAGTGCAGTTTTTGTAATTAACGACAAAGCCAAAGTAGAGAGTAGTTGGTTTGGCCGAAGTGTTATCCATTCCCAAAAAAGATTTACTTACGAAGAAGCAGAGAGCTCCATAGGAGATGCCAAGGCTCCCCTACACCACGAACTCACGATACTAAACAAGCTCGCAAAGATTTTAACCCAAGCACGGTTCGACAGCGGTGCCATATCGCTCGAACAAGAAGAAGTAAAATTTGTACTTGATTCAAAAGGTGTGCCTATCAAAGTAGTAAAGAAAGTACGCGGAGACTCGAACCGCCTAATCGAAGAATTCATGCTACTGGCAAATCGCAAAGTAGCTGAGGAGTTGTCTGGGGAACTCAAAGGAAAAAAGAAACCCATCGGGGAACCAGAAAACATCGCTGTTTACAGAATACACGATTTGCCTAGTGCAGAGAAAATGGAAGACTTAGCCTTCTTCCTGCAGAGTCTAGGACACAAAGTCAGAATGGAAGATGGTATCATTCCCAACAGCGAACTCAACAGAATATTGAAAAGCTTGGAAGGTAAAAATGAACAAGACACTGTGCATCGTGCAGTCATCCGTTCTATGGCCAAAGCTGTTTATTCTACAAAAAACATAGGGCACTATGGACTAGCTTTCGAGCACTATACCCACTTCACTTCCCCAATCAGACGTTACCCGGACATCATAGTTCATCGTTTGCTTATAGACCACCTAGCTCACAGGAAAATAAAAAAGGATAGGTTGTATGAATTTGAAAAGATTTCAAAAATCGCTTCCGAACAAGAGAAGCGGGCTACAGATGCTGAACGAGCGAGCGTGAAATACAAACAAGTAGAATTCATGTCACACAATTTGGGTAAAAAATGGAAAGGTGTTGTCAGTGGTGTTTCCGAATGGGGTGTATACGTAGAAGAAACTGAAACTAAATCCGAAGGTATGGTTAGGATGAAATACTTAACCGACGACTTTTACGAATTAAATGAGAAAAGAATGGAGATAGTGGGTAAAAAGAAAAACAAGCGATACCGCCTCGGTGACCGCGTCAATATAGAAGTAAAATCCGTAGATTTGGAAAAGAAGACGATTGATTATATATTTGTAGCATAATGCGAAACCTGAAAGACAAGCTCAAAATTGGACTTTTTGCGTTGGTGCCGATTATGTTCGGAGTTTTTTTGGCTGCTTTCGCCATGGGAGACACTTTACCTCTAAAAACCAACCCACTGAACACAACCGCTTCTGTTTCAACTACAGTCACCCAAAGCAACACAACTATCGTAGAGGATGTAGAAAAATACTTCTACTCTATTAATGACGAAGTCAAAGAACCAAAAATCTTGGCTGAAAGCTACATTGTTGGAGACCTGGCTACCGGCGAAATAATCTTGGCCAAGAACGCTGAGAAGAAACTGCCGATAGCTTCGGTGTCAAAACTTATGACAGCCTACGTAGCCGAGGAACTACGCGAAGATGGAGAAATCACCAAAGTCTCAAAAAGGGCGCTGGCAACTTATGGACAAAATGGAAACTTCCGCGTTGGTGAAAAAGTAAAAGTATCTGAACTCATTTACCCTCTTTTACTCGAGTCCTCAAACGATGCCGCCGAAGTGCTGGCGGAACATTGGGGACGCGATGTTTTTTTGAAAAAAATGAACCAGGAAGCAGCGCGGATTAAAATGGTAAATACTAATTACGCTGACCCGAGTGGCCTGTCGGATAAAAACATCTCCACCGTGTCGGACCTTTTCAAACTCACTGGCTACATCAAACAAAACTCCCCTGACTTATTGAAACTAACCACAAACCGTAGCTATAAAAACAAAGTTCATACTTGGTTTAGCACCAACCAATTCCTAGCTGTCGGAGGCTACACTGGTGGTAAAAGTGGTTTTACCGACCCAGCCCTGCAGACAGTTGTTTCTACTTTCGAATTACCTTTGGGTAAAGAAACTAAACGACCCATCGGTATCGTACTGCTTCGTAGCAAAGACCGACAAAAAGACGTACAAAGTATCGTAAAATACTTAAACAAAAATGTTTATTATGGTGGACCTTCTGACGCCAAAGAAGATTGGATAAAAGAACGCCTCGACATACCAGACATTCGAGAACCAGATTACATAACTTTCAACTTTGTGGGTGATATCATGCTCGACCGTGGTGTGCGAAGTTCAGTTAATAAAAATTTCGCCGGTGACTATTCCGCCCTGTTTACTAAAATTGACCACATAGACAAAGCAGACATAGCCTTTGCTAACTTAGAAGGTACCGCATCTGACCAAGGGAAAGACCTGGGTAATTTATATTCTTTCCACATGGATCCATCTGTAGTTCCAGCCCTAAAGGGTGCTGGGATAAGCATAGTGTCAGTTGCCAACAATCACATTGGAGACTGGGGACGCGACTCCTATACTGATACCCTAGCTCGGTTACGAGAAAACGAAATAACCTACACCGGAGGTGGAGAAAATTTATTAGAAGCTGAGAGCCCAACCGTTATAGAAAAATATGGAATGCGTATCGGTTTCCTCGGGTTCTCTGATGTAGGACCGAACTCCATGGCGGCTACCGCTGAGAAGTCTGGAATACTGCTAGCATCAAATCCAAGATTCAGCGAGATTATCAAAAATGCTGCGGGTAAAGTAGACTACCTGGTTGTTTCCTTCCACTGGGGTGATGAATATAAAACTAAACACAATAATCGCCAAGAACTACTCGCCCATCGAGCAGTAGATGCTGGAGCAAAAATAGTCATCGGACATCATCCACACGTAATGCAAGACACCGAAGTATATAAAAATAGCTTCATCGCCTACTCACTTGGTAACTTTATCTTTGACCAAAAATTCTCCACCAACACTATGCAAGGAATGTTGCTCGAACTCAAACTTCACAAAGACGGCTCCATCAGAATAAAAAAGAATACAGTAAAACTAAACAAATTCTTCCAACCGGACAAAATAATCTTTGGTAAAGAAGAAAAAGTTAAGTTCCAAACTCCGAAAACTCAGTAGAAAGACAAAGAGCCTACCAGGGGTAGACTTTTTGTCTGTTTTCCTTGGTAGGCTCGAAATTGTGCCGTTTAATTTTCATCAACGGTAATTCAATTAATATCAACTTCATCTTCAATAATTCTCGCCAAGGCTTGTTCGACGCCATCTCCGTAGCGCAGGTACTCGTACCCGAGCACTCTCCGCCTCCCTGTTACTGGACCTGGTGGACTTATAAGTTCCACTACATATCCGGGATGTATCATCTCATCCTCGACCACGCATTCGCACTCGTAGTTGCACACCACAACCAAATTTTGCTTAATCGCTTTATGAACCAGTTGGAGAACGGGGCTCGATCCAGCAAAAGGCTCAGGCCACACCCATTGTTCACCCACCCATTGCATTGGGGAATTGAACAGTGTTTGGTAGGGTCGGGTTGTGTCAATATCCGTGTAAATATACGAATCCTCGTATCTGAACAACGGGTCTATGATTTGTTCAGTTTCGTCGGTAGCAATAATTCCAATTATACCGCAGTCATCCATCATATAAACTTGGGATGGGATTACGTACAGCCTATTGTGACGGCCGGTGAGCGATACAAACTCGGACGTGTAGATTGCCCATGGACTATCCAGTAACTTTCTACTCGCGAAAGCCGGAGTCAAGTGATCCGTCGAGTCAGTAAAATACTGAACCGTAACGAGTTGCGATACTGTATCAAGTGATTCAAATGAACCTGATGAATTAATCCGGGCAACATACCACAGAGGATCCATGTTCAACTGATAAGCAAACACTTCGTCGTTCGGCATACGCCAGGCCCCTTTCAGTGAAACTTCCTGATAAGTGGAATCATCGCTGATTGCAAAAAGGCTCGCAATGTCCCGGAGAACAAAAGGTTTTTTCCCGGGAATCTGATGAAACAAAACAGGTTGAGCTGGGCTTTGGTTTTGGAGGTTAACGCATGACGCAACAAACAGAGCTGCTGCGAGAAAAGTCAGGAAAAGAATTCGCTTTTTCATAATTGCTTGTAGAATTTAGAATTTTGTGAAAATGTTGAACTTTTAGACACTAAAAATAACGTCCGAAAGTTCAACATTTTCAGCATTTTTCAAGGAGCAAAAAGCTTACATTCATTAATAACATGGTAGAGAATAAAGTCAAATTATTATTTGGCTATCGCAGTAGCTTCTTCAAATTTTACTGAGAGGAGTTTCGATGCCCCGTCGGAACCTATAGTAACCCCATACAGTACCCCCGCGCGAGACATGGTCTCACGATTATGGGTCACCACGATTAGTTGTGAATGCTTGGAAAGTTTCTCCAACATGTCCCCGTATTTGCGAGAGTTGGCTTCATCGAGCGCGGCGTCAGTTTCATCGAGGATTAGGAACGGCGGTGGATTAACCGCAGACATAGCAAAGAGTAAGGCGATAGATGTAAGTGACCGTTCCCCACCAGAGAGTGAGTGCAGTTCTTTGACCTTCTTCTGAGGTAGTGAAACTCCGATTTCGATTCCATCTTCTACCTCAACATCCTCGTCATCTTCGGGTATATTTTCATCTTCGTCTTCAGAGTATCGAGTCTTTTTCTTTTGAGTTATGACGGTCAGACTTCCAGATCCTCCACCAAACATCAATGAGAAGAATTGATCAAATTCTTTGTTGATTTTCTTTACCCCTTCGGTAAACTCTACTTTCAACCTTTCTTTCAAATCCACAATCAGCATTCTGGTCGAATCAATACTTTTGCCTAGGTCTTCGATTTCCTTGGTCAAAAATTCATCCCGTTCAGATACTTCGTTGTATTCTTTTTGAATATCTTCCCCACTGCCGATACCAGCATCTTCTAGTTTTATTTTGATGCGTTCTATCCGCCTTCGTAGTTCTTCTTGTTCTTGACGATTGATTTCGATTTCTATGAATTCATTTTCGTACTGCAAATTCTCGCGACCCAAAAGCGCGGTAGCTTCTTTGACTTCATTCTCAAAGTCTTCCTGCTCGCGCTTTAGATTCTCGGCTTTAACCTCGATAATCCGAAGACCAGAAGACAGTTCTTGGTGTTTCACTTCCAAGCCAAACTTCTCCCTCTCTTGGTCCCGCAAGGCTTCCATTTCCTCTTGAATTTTCAAACGGAAGTCTGCAGCCTTTGCTTCGAGCAGAGCCCTTTCTTCTTCTAATTTTTGAAGTTCTGCCCCGGCACGCAGCGCATCCTGGCGCAAGCTTTCAAGCTCAACAATATCTTGCTTAACTTCTTCTGTTTCAAACAGCCTAGCGAACCGGTCGAAAATATCTTTGATCTTGTGCAAAAGTGGAATGATATTTTCAAGTACGTCCATGTATATAGCTTCTTCCAAATACTCATTAGTTTCTCGCTTGAAGTTTTCAAATTCCTCTCGGTCGACAGCGACAGTGCCACTATGGGTTACATTTTTACTTCTCCGCTCTTCTGCTTCGATCAGTCCCTCGAGTCTACCCAGTTTGCGTTCAAGCTCGCCTTTTAGACGACGAATTTCCGCAATTTTGTTTTCCAAGTTTTTAAGCTCACTTATATTAGCGCTTTCTGTTTTCGCGTCACTTTTTTCCACTTTACTCAGAAGTTCTTTTATATCGCGAAGCGCATTTTTTACATTATCGGTCTCTATTTTTAGCTTTTTGTTTTCACCGCTGAGATAGTTGGACTCCTTCTTTAGATAGTCGCCATAAAGTAGCGCCAGCTCTTCTTTCATTTCTCGGGCGCGTTCTATCTTCTCCATCTGCCTCTTTAGGAAGTTTAAATGCGGAGCATTCTCACGCTTTTGCATTATGGCTTCTTTCATGTTCTCAGTAGAGCGTTCCAGCTTCCTCTCCCCTTCTTTTATTTTGTATTGATATACCTTCAGTCCCAACGCTTCTTCGATTATTTCTTTTTTATCTTTGGCGCTAGCATTTAAAATCCGGTCAGCTTCACCTTGAGATATAATATGGTGCCCAGATGCGCCAATGTGCACCGAAGCGAGCAATTGGCTGATGTCTTTGAGCCTGACTTCGGAATCATTTAAAATATATTTATTGAGCCCGTCTGGGTAAACTTCGCGTGCAATGGATATGGTGTCGTAGCTCAAATCCACCGGCTCACCAGAGTCGTTGGACAGTTTAAAGATTTTATCAGTATTATTGAAATAGATTTTTACGGAAGCCTTGCTACCCTTGGGTAAACCTTTTGAACCTTTAAAGATCATGTCGGCTCCACCTTTGCCCCGCATCGACTTCATCGACTGTTCACCGAGTACAAAACGAAAAGCTTCTACCACGTTTGATTTACCAGAACCGTTGGGACCCACGATGGATACTACTGGATGTTCGAAATCCAAATTCGTCTTCTTGGCAAAAGACTTGAAACCATGTAGTTCCAGGTGGAGTAAGCGCATGTGTTAGTCCAACCAGTTTTTGATTGTTAATGCGTTCATGGCTGCGGACTGTTCGGCTTCTTGTTTGGATTTACCTTTACCGGAAGCTATAACATCGTCCCCGAAACATATACCCACTGTAAAGTGTTTGTCGTGGTCAGGTCCAGCCTCTGCAACAACTTTGTACGAAGGTGTCACAGACAAATACTCCTGAGCCTTTTCTTGGACCAAGGACTTTGCGTCGCGCCATAGTTTCTTTTTAACTATTTCATCGGTGTGTGGTAGCAATGTCTTGGTAACAAATTTATCTGTCGCTTCATAACCTTGGTCTAAGTACAATGCCCCTAAATACGCTTCATAAGTATTGGCCAATATATACTGCCTAGCCTTGCCAGTGTCTTTAGACTCACCACGAGACAGAAGCAGATAATCATTCATACCTATTTGTGAAGCAACTTCGGAAATAATAATCGCATTCACCAGAGCACTGCGGAGCGCGGTCAATTCACCCTCGGCATAGTCGGGATACTTGGCAAACAAATAATCAGTGACGATAAGTTCGAGCACTGCGTCCCCTAAAAACTCGAGCCTCTCGTTGTGGGACAATCCAGCACTAGGGTTCTCGTTTATATAAGAACGGTGAATGAAGGCTTGCTTCAACAAATCTTTATTTTTAAAAACAACCTTGTTCTCTTTTTCAAAATTTTCAAAATTAATTATTTCTGTTTTCATAGTGTTCATTTTCCCCTCGGCTATGGCTTATGGGTGAAGCTTGCTGATAATCTCTATTGCCTTACCAATCAAAGGAACAATATCGTTATATATCTTTAGTTCTGGAATCTCTTTTAGGGTAAACCACCTCGCCCCATCGAGTCCGCCAGAAGACTCGAGAATTAATTCTCGGTATTCACTTTCTGCTAAATAATAAGCTACTTTTTTTAAAGTCTTTCCTTTCTCAGGATGAGTTGCCACATATTCGTTCTCTCCGAGTTTTTGTATGATTTTAATATCAAGTCCTATCTCTTCCTGTATTTCTCGCATAGTACCTTCTTCCACGTTTTCATTTTCTTCAATCTTGCCCTTTGATAGGGTCCAATATCCAAACACATCGTGTACAAGGGCAAACACCAGTTGTCCATCACGTTTGGCATATACCAAGGCTCCGCCCAGCTTTTCTTGAGGCAAGGTAGATGGATCTACGGGTTCTTCTATCTTTTTCTTTTTACTAGTTTGATGTTTCTCTGGTTCGCCGAGTTCTTTGTATACTGCACCCAATACACCGTTTACGAATTTACCGGAATTTTCCCCACCGAAGGTTTTAGCCAATTCGATGGCTTCGTTGATGGCAACCTTGGGTGGAACTTGAGTACGGTCGCCAAAAAGTAGCTCGGTGAGCCCAATACGTAAAATGTTTCTATCCACAGGAGATATTTTGTCGAGTGGCCAGTCAGGGGCCGCTTTCTCAATGATTTCATCGACTACCTTTCGCTTCTTTAGCACCTCTTTAGTGAGGTTAAAAATAAATTCGTTATCTTCAAGTCCAGGACCAAATTCTAGAAGGTTCCTCGAAAGAGCTTCTTCTATTTTATCTTGATTCCACTCACTACCGCCACTCATGAAATCCCATTCAAAGAGCGTCTGCAGCACTATTGACCTTGAAAGGTGCCTGTTTGCCATTCAAAAAAATAAATTAAATTTTCAAAAAAAATACCAGAAACTTGGGGTTATTCTGCTTTTTTGCCCTTTTTAACCTTAGCCTTGGTTTTCTCAGCTTTTTTATGAGCTTTATCTACCAAATCCAAAACCTTCTTACCGTTGTATTGACCACATGTAGCACACACTCGGTGACGTAGTTTCTTTGCCTGGCAATTCTTGCAGGTGTCAAAGTTAACAGCCTTGAGAGCGTGGTGGCTTCGGCGGTTCGCGGTATGGGATTTTGTATGTCGCATTCGTACTACCATAATGTTGCTAGTTTACCAGATTTAATAAAAATTGCAAATTGGGCAGTTAGTGCTATAGTAGTACCTGTAGAGATTGTTGTGGCTACCAACCACAAACTCGTCCGACGAGTCTCCCAGAGCTAATCTACGAAATGAGTGCTTCGACCTTGTGTCGAAGAAACTAGGTGGAACCACGAGGACTTAAACTGAAACTTTAACTTCCCCGCCCTAGTAAAGATGCAGTATTTGCATTTTTACTAGGGCGGGGATTTTTTATTTTATAAGTTAATTATTAAAATTTTATGGAAGAATTAAACAAGCAAAGACACACACTTGCACACTTACTAGCAGCAGCGGTTTTGGAATTATATCCAGACACTAAAACAACCATCGGCCCTGCAGTCGAAGACGGTTTCTATTACGACCTGGATTTTACAAACCCTGTATCTGACAAGGACCTAGAGCAAATCGAGAAGAAGATGAGGATATTGTTGCCAAACTGGGTAGAGTTTTCGCACGCAGAAAAAACCAAAGAAGAGGCCGAGCAATATTTTGCAGGCAACGAATACAAACTAGAACTTATAAAAGAAATTGCCGAGAAGGGTGAGAAAATTACTTTCTACACTTGTGGAGGCTTCACTGACCTGTGCCGTGGAGGACATGCCGAAAATCCTGCAAAAGAAATTGCACCTGATTCCTTCAAACTCGACCGTGTCGCGGGCGCATACTGGCGTGGAAACGAGAAGAACAAAATGCTTACCCGTATATACGGATTAGCATTTGAAAGCAAAGAGGAGCTGGACAAATACATTTGGCAACAGGAAGAAGCAAGGAAAAGAGACCACAAAAAACTTGGACAAGAGTTAGGATTGTTTACTTTTTCTGAACTTGTTGGCCGGGGGCTACCAATGTATCTACCAAAAGGAGCACGAGTGAGAGATACATTATGTGATTTTATAAGAAAAGAAAAAGAATCTCTTGGTTATTCTTTCGTTTCTATCCCTCACATTGCAAAAAGAGAACTATATGAACGAAGCGGACACATGGGTAAGTATGATGCAATGATGCCAGTAATGACTGACCAGAATGGCGATGAGTATGTAATGAAAGCCATGAACTGTCCACACCACTTTGAAATGTATAACGCTGAACCTCATACTTACAAAGAACTACCTATAAGGTTTGCAGAAAATACTATCGTATACCGCAATGAAAAAAGTGGCGAGCTTGCTGGACTTTTGCGAGTTAAAGCTCTTATGCAGGATGACACACATCACTTTGTCCGAGAAGATCAGATTGAATCTGAAATAGATATGATCTTAGGATTAATGCATAAAGTTTACAAAACTTTTGGATTTACTGATTACAAAGTCGAGGTTTCTGTTCGTGACCCTAAAAACCCTGAAGCTTATTTCGGTGGAGATGAACTTTGGACTAAAGCAGAATCAATACTGATAGAAGCTGTAAAAAAATGGAAACTACCTTATACCGTCGAAGAAGGAGAAGCAGCTTTTTATGGACCTAAAATTGATATCCGTGTCAAAGATGCTATCGGCCGAGACTGGCAACTGACGACCGTACAACTCGATTTCAACCAGCCAAACAACTTCAATATGACTTACACTGGTGAAGACGGACACAAACACAAAGTTGTGGTTCTACACGCTGCTATCTTGGGGTCGCTCGAGCGTTTCCTTGGGGTGACCATCGAGCACTTTGCTGGCAACTTCCCTACTTGGCTATCTCCTATCCAAGTTGCAATAGTTCCAGTGCGGGCTGATCAACATGGCGAAAAAGCGAAAGAGTTAGCAAACGAATTTAAGGCTAAAGATATTCGTGTAGAAGTATACGAAAGTGAAAACTCTCTTGGTAAGAGAATTCACGAGGCAAAAAGTATGAAGACTCCGTATGTAATAGTCCTCGGCGACAAAGAAGTCGCTTCTGGTAACCTAACAGTTGAGAAAAGAGATGGGACTAAAGAAGAGATAAGTGTGGAGGATTTTATTAAAAAGGTCGAAGATGAAATTAAAAATAAAACTTTAAATTAATATGTTAGACAACAACACCTACAACTTGATGATGCAACTCACCGAAGAGCACAAATCCCTTTGGAGAATCAAGAGCGATTACATGAAAGATGCCAACAAATCCAAAGAAGCCAAAGCCTTTTGGACCAAAATGGTAAAAGACAAAGAAAACCATATCAAAGAACTCGCTGTGCTCATCAAGAAGCACATGAAATAGAATAATAAAAAATCCTCCAGTAATATGGAGGATTTTTTATTATTAGATATCAATATCTGCTAACTTAGCGTTGGATTGAATGAAAGCTTTGCGAGGTGGAACTTCGGAGCCCATGAGGATGTCGAATACTTTGTTGGCTTCTTCGGCGTCGGCGATGGAGACTTGTTTCAGCACACGATTGGATGGGTCCATAGTAGTCTCCCATAGTTCTTCGGGGTTCATTTCTCCGAGACCTTTGTATCGTTGGATGTGAACTTTGTTAGATTTTCTTTTAACCTCTTCTTTGGAGTCACCTTCATCATCTATTGTTTCACCTTCTACAAACTCACCTTCCTCTGCGTTCTGAATCTCGGCCACGTCAGCTTCTTTACCGATTATTTTTATTTTCTCTTCATCGGTATAAGCATAAGAAATTTCTTTACCTTTTTTAATTTTATAAAGTGGTGGTTGGGCGATGTACACATAACCAGCATCCAAAACACCACGGAAATATCTGTAGAATAGAGTAAGCAACAGTGTACGGATGTGTGAACCGTCCACGTCGGCGTCAGTCGCGATGATTATTTTATGATAGCGAATTTTTGAAACATCAAAAGTGTCCCCGATCGATGTACCCATGGCGATGACCAATGCACGTACTTCTTTGGAAGCGAGCATCTTGTCGATTCGAGCACGTTCAACGTTTAGGATTTTACCACGCAGTGGAAGTATAGCCTGGGTTCGGCGGTCACGGCCTTGTTTAGCAGAACCTCCCGCAGAGTCTCCCTCTACGATGAATATCTCAGATTCCTCGGCGCTTTTACTTTGACAGTCGGCCAGTTTACCTGGAAGCGTCATGCCTTCGAGGGCGCCTTTGCGGAGGACGGAATCCTTAGCAGCTTTCGCAGCCTTACGAGCCTTGAGCGCTAGGACGGATTTGTTGATTATGATTTTTGCATCATCTGGATTCTCTTCCAAGAACTGAGCAAAAGCTTCTCCGAAGACCGAAGCCACTGCACCCTGGGCCTCCATACTACCGAGCTTTGCCTTGGTCTGACCTTCGAATTGTATTTCACGGAGTTTAACAGAAACAACCACAGTCAAACCTTCGAGCACATCCTCCCCCGTGAAGCCACCTTCGGACTCCTTCATCATTTCATTTTTCTTGCAGTAAGTGTTGAGTGTACGAGTAAGCGCGGTTTTGAAACCGGTAACATGGGTACCTCCTTGGGAGTTGTAAATGTTGTTTGCAAAAGGAATGATGCGGTCAGCGATGTCGTCTACATACTGAAGCGCTATCTCCACCCCTACGTCTCCTTCTTCTTTGTTTATATAAAAGATATTATCTTGAACAGCTTTCTGGAATTTGTTGTAGTATTTTACCAAGGAAATTAGCCCACCCTCGAAGTAATATCCAACGGAAGGAATTTCAAGTTCCATTTCGCGCATATAAAAGACATTATCCAAGCTGAGCTTGGAACCTTTGCTACCGAACAATACATCCGGATCGATTTCCCTAGCGTCCAAAATTGAAATGCGAAGTCCTTTTACCAAGTATGCCTGCTGACGCAAATGCGAGACGATAGTATTCCAATCGAATTCGATGCTTTGGAAAATTTTTGGGTCTGGGCGGAAAGTTATGATAGTACCGTGAAGTTTTGAAGTACCGATTTTTTTGACTGGACCCTTCTTCTTACCTTCCATATACTCCTGCATGTGCTTGCCACCATCACGGTGAACTTCGGCTTTACAGTATGAAGATAGAGCGTTCACTACGGATGCACCCACACCGTGTAGACCAGAAGAAACCTTGTATCCAGAATCATCCCCGCCGAATTTACCTCCCGCATGGAGAGTGGTCATCACAGTTTCGAGCGCTGAGACTTTGGTTTTGGAGTGGATATCAACAGGTATACCCCGGCCGTTGTCCACGACCCGAATAGTGCTGTCTGGTAGTACGGTTATCTCGATATCATCGGCATAACCACCCATGGCCTCGTCGCGTGAGTTGTCGAAAATCTCCCAAATCAAGTGGTGCAAACCATCGGGACCAGTGGTGCCGATGTACATACCCGGACGCTTTCGTACAGGCTCTAATCCCTCTAAAACTGATATTTGCTCTGCTCCATAACCTCCCTTCTTAGTCTCTTTATCCTTTGCCATATAGGTGTGATTATAGCAAAAAATACTACTAAAACCAATAAGGTTTTAAATCCAAATATTATCGCAATTCCCAGTCTGAGTGTGCTTTGAGTGCGCTATTTATTTTCTCCATAACCTGCCCAACCTCATCGTCGGTGAGGGTTCGATCAAAAGATTGGAAAACTAGGCGGAATGCATATGAGGTTTTTTCTCCTTTGGTAAATTTGTCGAACAGGTCAGGGCCTTTGACTACAAGTTCATTTGCATTTTCTTTAATCACTTTTGCAATCTCATTATCGGAAACACTATTCGGTACCCAAAGCGCAATATCGCGAACGATGAATGGATACAGGGACCATATTTTAAACCTCTCACCTGTGTTATTTTGCTCGAGAATATCCTGCTTCGCATCGTCACTACTCGCAAAAGTATCAAGCGAGAGGTTTTTACAAAATTCATCCAAGACTACTTCTTTAATTTCTTTTTTATTTCCGTATGCCACATGCCATTCTTCATGATCTTTAAAAAATACTTTTCCAATTTCAAAAACCTTAACATCTGCCGTGGCTAAAAGTGGAGAATTCAGTACATTCAGTTTTACGCTTTCAGTTAATCCATCCTTCAGATTCGTACGCAAAAACTTTTTGTCCGACGCCGAAGCTAACACTTCCACTTCCCCTTTGTCGCAAAAAGCATAAGTCATGACTTCGCTGTATCCGTCTGCCAGCAGTTTTGCTCGCGCAATGGATATTTTGTTATAGGTATCATCTACTTCGGGTTTGTATTCTATGTTAGGCAGTATCGGCGGAACTTTGTCGTATCCCAATACCCGGCCGAACTCTTCTACCATATCTTCTTCTATATTTAAATCCAGGCGCATTGCTGGTACGTCTATTTCATACTTGTCACCATCTTTACTAAACTTGAAATTATAACGATTCAGCACCTGTTCGGATTCTTCTGGTGTTAGTTCGTAGCCGAGCATACTCGACATTTTCGAAAGTCGAAAAGAAAGCGTTTTTGGTATCTGTTTCTTTGGATATACATCTACTATTTCTTCAAAATCTTTACAGCCGTATTCCACTAACAAGCCAGACACCTCGCGCATTGCATATTCACAAAGCTCCGGAGACAAATCATTTTCAAATCTTTTCGCAGCGTCAGTGAAAATATTTATATTGCGACGGGTTTTACGCACTGTAGTTCCGTCAAAATTTGCAACCTCTATAATTATGTTTTTTGTATTTACATCTACTTCTGCAACTTTGCCACCTTTGACTCCCGCGATAGCCAACACGTGCGCGTCGTCAGCAATAACCATGTCGCGCTCAGAAAGTTTTACCTGTTTGTTATCCAAGGTAGTTATCTCCTCCCCCGCCTTTGCCATACGCACCACGATAGAACCGGTGATTTTATCCAAATCAAAAGCATGTATCGGCTGGCCACAATCATACATAACCAAGTTCGCTGCATCCACGACATTGTTAATACTTCTCTGTCCAATGGACTCTAAATGCTTTACTACCCACTCTGGCGAGGCCCCGACGGAGACATTGCGCACTATGCGTGCGGTGTACCGGCGACACAAGTCTGTTTCTAATTTTATTTGTAGATTTGTAGCGGTCGCTTCAGGAATTTTATACTGAGGAGTTGGATCATTAAAAGAAACACCAAGGAGCGATGAAAGTTCTCGTGCAACACCGAGGTGCGAAAGTAAATCATGTGCGCGGTCGGGTAATACCTTCAGATCGAATACATAATCCCCGTCCGGCAACTTATCCAACGAATCAACTTCACAAATATGAAAAGTAAAAACATCTGACAGTTTCTCTGCTTC
>JAGOSH010000001.1 GCA_018062425.1 Minisyncoccota bacterium
TAACCATTAAATCGATTTAATCCAAATATGAGTTATGTTATAATTTCCACATGCAACATACCAGATTAAATGAATTAGCTGACGGCATATTTGCCATTGTTATGACCCTACTCGTTTTCGAGATGCGGATGCCGAACCTGCCACCCGACGTGACCAACGGCATGCTGATACAATATTTACGCCCGCTACTGCCAGCACTCGGCAGTTACGTGCTTACATTTACCTTACTATTTACTTACTGGAAAGCTCACCATTTCTTCATTTCTATCTATGCTAAAAACTTAGACTCTAGGCTCATCAACATCAACGTATTGTTCCTGATGTTAGTTGCCTTGATACCATTTACCTCCACCCTGCTTTCTCGCTACAGCGGTAACCAAGCAGCAATTGGTATATTTGGTATTCACATTATATTAGTAGGTCTCACCCTCTACTGGATGCGTAGTTATGTACTTTTCTCCCCTCATATAAAAAATCCAGACATAACCAAACATGAAATCATGGGTTCCACTGTCCGAACATTGGTTCCAGTATTATTTGCAGCCATTGCCATCCCCCTTTCCTTCTGGCATCCGCAGGTTTCTATTTTCCTCTTTACACTTGCAGTCATATTTAACCTCACTCACTGGAGTACTGTATTTTTCGAGAAACTTTTCTTTCGAAATAAGGGAAACTCTTAGCTTTTTTACTCTGGCAACGAATCCCATAAAATTTCAAAAATCTCCTTCTGAGACTCTATCGTGTCTCTGTTTTCAATAACTATCGCAGAAATCGGATCTCGTAAATTAAAAATAATCACTTTTTGAGGAACAATAAATATATCGACAGAGAGTTTCGTTTTCTCGGACAATATTTTTACTTCATGGTTCATTTGTCGCGAATGTTGCTTCATATACCTCGCTCGCTCGGAACTGGTCGCGATCAACCTCGCTTTTTTTATTTTCTTTATTCTTCTTTCCAAGAAGTCATCAAAGAATTTTCGATCTGATTCGAAAAATGACTCTAAATTACTTATGACCAAATAGAAATCATTTGGATGCACATTTTCCAGGATGTCGTTGTAAATATTTTTTATTGCTTCCATGCCTTCGTGATATTGGATTGTGCTTTCGCCACCCTTTAGATTGTAAAGTGCAGAAAGTTCTGGAAGCATTTTTTTTAAAGACATTCGTTTAGTTTCCAGCATCATCTCAAGCTTATCAGGATGCTCTGTAACGAAGACTTGCTTAAAACCTCTAGGTTCAATGTGCATGAGCCCCTTCTTTTTTAAGATTTCAGTTACCGAATACACGGTGGTTCGTCTTATCCCAGAAGCTTTCGCGATCTTTAGTATGGTCGTGGGGCCCAAAGATAGGCCTTTTAGATATACTCTGGCCTCGTTCTCAGTGAGCCCTAAATCTAACAAAAGTTTTTCTATTTGATCAATTTTCATGTTTTTAGCTAAAAGTGTCGGAATAAAAAGACAACATTCATAGCTTACTATAAAAGGTTAAAAGTCGCAAATCCAGTATGATGTCAGACACATGTGACATATATTGACTTTTCAGGTAACATGATGTGTAGTAAACATTCTTTCACAACTTTCACAAACAAAACTAGACTGAATTATGAAAAAGTCACTCGTTATCATCGCCTTCTTTGCACTTACAACTGCAACCTACGCCCAAATCCAAAAGGTTTCAATAGGGATAATGCTTCCCGCAACAGCAACTATGGGTTTCCCTGCCCAAGAAAAGCCGTTCAAAACCGGATTCGGTGTAACCCCGAGCTTCAATGTCTTCATGGACAGACTCCACACCCACCTAATGTATGATTGTTCAGGAAACAACGCACAAGCTTTGGTTGGATATGTCTTCGCTGACAAATACGACGTGTATCTTTTTGGATCAAAAAACCTAAACTCCCGAGGCAATTACCTGGGTTTGGGTATAGAGAAAGCTATTGTTGTGAACAAAAACCTTGCGATTGTTGGGTATGTCGAAACTGATCTGAGGATTAAAAGTTTCACGATCGGAGCCACACTGCATCCGCAGTTAGTACTGAGGTAAGAAAGATAATGTAATTTTTCGAAGGATTATTTCCCCATAGGTCAGACCTGTGGGGAATTTTTTTAAAAAATTCTTAACCAACAACCTAAATCAAATTTTTATGGAATATAAAATAATTTTTGGGTGGCTGTCGGTCACAATTGGAATCGTCAGCTATTTTCCGTACTACAGAAATATTTTTCTAAACAAAACAAAACCCCACGCTTTCTCATGGTTAATATTCGCTATTCTTTCGTTTGTAGGATTTGCTGCTCAAATTACAGAAGGAGGTGGCGCAGGGGTGTGGGTTACAGGAATAAGTGGGATCATGTGTGTTGGCGTTTTCGTTATTGCTATATACAAAGGTACGAAAAACTTTGTATTTATTGATAAAGTTTTTCTTGCCGTTGCTTTGCTTACATTAATACCGTGGTGGCTAACAAAAGACCCCATTATTTCAGTAATTCTTGTATCTTTAATTGATGTTCTTGGCTTTATCCCGACAATTAGGCACGGTTACTTGTATCCCTACGAAGAAACTCTTTCAACTTTTGTTTTAAGTTCCATTAAATTTGTTTTTGGCATTATCGCACTGGAAACATACACACTTTCAACTTTTATGTATCCAGCATCCATCGCAATAACAACTGGAGTGTTTTGTGTTCTCTTAATACATAGACGAACAATTCTAAAAGCCCCGCAGTAATGTGGGGCTAATTTAATTTTTATTCACTTCGCGGTTTCTCAATTACAGTTGATCGAATACGTAGTCTTCCACAAATCCGAAACTGTGCCAGCGTTCTATTACGGAGCTAGACACATATACTCTTTTGTTATTTTTCATTATTTCTTTTATCGGAGGTTCTTTCCCGTCCATAGGTTCTAGCAACCATTTACGTATTTCGTCTTTAGCTATACCCGTTTTAGTACCTGTCTCGTTTAATAGAGATTCGAAAACTTCCACCGGACAATACCCATCCAGTCTAGTTCTAGCTGCAATTATTTTCTTCATATCATATATGTAATGATTGCCAGGATTATGTGCCGTGTCATTTTCATTATCTGGCGTCACAATCATTATTTCAAACTGACGAACATTTTGAGAAGTGTCCCCTGATGTCAAAGACCTGTTCGGCACCCGGCCTTTGATAACCAAACCAGAAAAAGACCCCGCTGAAACCTGGTTGGGCGTGGGGCTGTCTTCAATATCAAAATTCTGCTCGGTAGAACTTTTTCTGATGACTTCTGTCACCTCTCTGCTTTGTTCCTTAGAAAAAAAGTTTCTGTTCTCTAGCGTCAGGTTTCGTGCATGCATAGCCTCCAACAACCAGTTAGACAAAATAGGAACCAAGTCAATTGCTTTTTCTTTGCTGACAACTATCCTGGCGGCTACACCGTCTTCGAGGGCTTTTTTGGCATTAGCTTCCGGGCGGTTTAGGAATCGAAGCATTAACTTCCAAATATCCTTGCTTCGTGTTTCTAGTGTCCCTGTAATAAATTCACGATCTTCAACATAGAATTCTTGTGCCCCTTCTTTTTTATCTTTTATTGTTAACGGGGCATAAAAGTTTTCTCCGGCCTCGCTGGTCATCTGTTCACCAAACCGATCGGTTAACTCTCTCAGAAGTTGGGCATCGTTCTTTAACACCTCATAAGCTATGTGGGTCGCTTTCACAATCCTACAATACGCAACACTGGTATCGAGGCCGGAATTCTTGGATGTGTCTTTGGCTGCTTTAGTACCACTTAGTAACTCAAAGACGTCTTGTTTATTATTTATTTCTTCTGGACCGAACGCTAGTTCTCGGTCTGAATACTTTAGCATTTGACGCAAAAAGTTTTTTCCCAAGGAAAGTGCTTGATTCAAATTTCTGTACGTTTCGCTGTCATTTCTTTTTATCTTGTCTGGTGAGATATTTAACGTTTTACTTATCCAACCCAGAAATTCTTTTTCTGCCGCTTCAGGATTCAATCCATTAAAGTCCAATGCTGTCGGGCGGTTCTTTGTATCGATACTGTCAAAATACCCTCCAAGCAACCCTTCGAGCATTTTACACCTTCGTTCAAACAGTTCAGACGCTTCTTTCTTTATTATTTTTTCTGGTGTTTTTTCTCTAAACTTCATTAGTGTATTATACCTTAATCCCCACAGGTCGGACCTATGGGGAATTTTTTATTTCTTCCCAGAGCTCACTCCATGTTTCGAATGTAGTTTTTCTATTTCTTGATCTTCCAGTTCTTCTTTTGCTTCCTTCCCTTTTTCGCCAAGATTTTTAAGGTCTGAATCATCAAGTTTTTCTAATTCTGAAACTTTATTCTTTAAATACTCAATTTCGTTTTTCTCTGGATCTTCCAGTACTTCTTCGAGTAATGCGTTCAAAACCCAGCCCATACGGGGTCCGGGTTTCATGTGTAACGTGTTCATCAGGTAATTTCCGTCTATTTTAAGCTGTTTCACAGATATTGGGTCACGCAGAGCTTGTTCTACCATGGCGAAATACTTGCGCAGGCGGTACGGCGCCTCCTTTTTCTTCATACCAACCCTGTCACACTCGCGGATATTCATTAGGAGCCAGATGTTTTCTTTACCTACCCTGGTTATGATTCTACGCACCGCAGACAGGGTTATTTGCTCGGTATCAGAGAAAAACATGTGCATTCTCACTAACGTCTCCACAAGCTCGCTTTCTTTCTTGGGGAATTTCAATCGATCCATTATTTTACGGGCCATTCTGGCCCCTACAACCTCGTGGCCGTAGAAGGTATAAGCCTTCCTTTCACCCGGGCGCCTGGTCCTGGGTTTACCGATGTCGTGGAAAAGGGCTGCTATCCTTATTTCCAAAGGCCATTTCTTGTCCGCGGCGTGTTGCAGAGCCATCAGCAAGTGATCCCAAACATCGTATATGTGTGCGCCACCTTGTTCGCACTTTATTCCCTCCTCGAGCTCTGGAATAATATGTTTCAGCAGTCCAAATTTCTGCAACATCAATACCCCACTCGCAGGACTTTCTGACATAATTATTTTTTCGAATTCATCCCGAATACGCTCTGTGGATATCTTTTTTAACAGGTCACAGTTTTTCAGAATACTTTCCGATGTTTCATGTGAAATACTGAATCCTAGCTGGCAGGCAAAACGAACCGCTCGCAACATTCTGAGAGCATCCTCGCCAAACCTATCATCTGGCTCCCCAACTGTCCGTAATACCTTGTCCTTTATATCTTCCTGTCCTTTATAGATGTCCGTTAGGTTGCCTTTGCTGTCTAAAGCCATGGCATTTACGGTAAAATCACGTCTTTTAAGGTCGTCTTCCAGCTTGTCGCTAAACTTAACCTCGTCTGGATGCCTAAAATCGCTATATTTTGCTTCAATTCTGTAGGGCGTAACCTCTACTATGAGGTACTCTGGTGTTACACGTGGAACATCATGGATAGTTTCATGTGGAACCTTTTGTGTGGTTTCAGGTGAAACTTTACCTTTAGTTTCATGTGTAACCAATATATCTGACGTTTCACGTGAAACACTCTCTTTGTTTGTTTCATGTGGAACTGGCAGACAAACCCCCACGGTACCAAAAGTGTTCTCGTAGACTGTTTTTTCGAAGAGTGGGATTATCTGCTCTGGAGTAGCGTTGGTGGTAATATCCCAATCCTTTGGATCCCTGCCCATGAGTAAGTCTCGGACTGAACCCCCAACCATATACGCCTCGAAGCCGGCATCCTCTAAAACCGAAGTTACATGTGTAACATCTTTTGGAATTTTACCTATTATATTTTTAGTTAATTGCATAAAACCTAAAATCTGTGCACCCGGAGGGACTCGAACCCCCAAAAACGGTTCCGAAGACCGTTGTGATATCCATTTCACCACGGGTGCAGAAAATATTGATAATAAAGAACGCTTATGAATTATACACCTTTCAATGTTTTTTACAACGCCGTTGCAATAATTTATTTCTGATAGTATAATCTAACTTGTTTTATAAAGCGGTTATGGTTTAGTGGTAGAACACGTCCTTGCCAAGGATGAGACGGGAGTTCGATTCTCCCTAGCCGCACATAGTAAGGCTAAGGAGGCAAACTGCTTTGCCTCCGCGGGAGAAGCGAAAGGCTTTTCGTTACCCGAAGGGTCGAAAAGCACCTGGCTACGTAGTAGCCGATTCTCCCTAGCCGCACAAAATGTGTAAAGCATGCAAATTGCTTTGCATGCGAACATTTTGTGAAGCGGAGGCATAATTCGCCAGCTGGCGAATAGCCGAGCTGGGGTCGCGACCGAGCTTTGCGACGGCAAAGCGAGAGTTGTGACCAAGAAAACTATGTCTCTTAGCAAACCTTTGTTTTTCAACAAAACTGTGGAAAACTATGTGTGTATTGTGTATAAAGGACATCATCTGGTGTCTGATAAAATGTGACCTGAACGCCATTATGCTTTGCTAAATAAGGATATTTTGATATTTCGTGCTAAATGTTACAATTTAGTAAAGTGCCAAAGGTATTCACATCTGAGAAACAGAAAATAGGGGAGCAGGGTGAGGAAGTAGCCACGAAGTTTCTCGTGAAACACGGTTTTTCAATCATTGATCGCAATTACACCAAGAAATGGGGTGAAATAGACATTGTGGCAGAGAAAGACAACAAGCTATTCTTCGTTGAAGTTAAAAGTGTTACATGTGTAACTCTTCCAGACGTTTCACGGGAAACCTCACCAGGCGGGGCAAGCAACGACAGTTATAGACCGGAAGACAATATGCACCCCTGGAAGCTAAAAAGGCTCTCACGGACAATTCAGACTTACTTACTATCCGAGTGTGTCCCAGAGGACAAAGAGTGGCAGGTGGACCTGTTGGTTGTGTACCTAAACATGGAAACCCACCAAGCTCGAGTGAAGGTAGTCAACGATATAATTTTATGATATACTCGCGAGTAGTTTGAAGGAATAACGGGCAGTAGTATACCGGTAGTACGAGTGGTTTGGGACCATTTAGACTGGGTTCGATTCCCAGCTGCCCGACAAGTTGAGAGGTTTTGAAAATATCGCGGGATTAGTTAATCGGTATAACAACAGTTTTCCAAACTGTGGTGAGCGGTTCGACTCCGCTATCCCGCACAGAGTTAATAAAAAAAATCTGATTTATGTCAGGTTTTTTTAATTTACTTTTGCGTGGATAAGAAAGCCAACTGCTTGGCTTTCGTGCGGAGGCGAAAGGCTTTTCGTTGTGGTGAGCTTGTCGAACCATCGAAAAGCACCTCGTTCAGTAGAATGACCTACTGGGTGAGCTACGTGGTAGCCGACTCCGCTATCCCGCACAGAAACAAAAAAAGCCTCGGCCCATTGCACCATTGCGCAACGGAACCGAGACGGGTGAGACCCCCAGGTCTCTTTCCTACAAAAAAAATTCCTGTATTCCTACAGGAGTTTCCAGAACCCTTTGGTAGCTGAAAACAAAAAGAACGCTAAAGATGCCCTTTAACCTTTTCTAACCAGACTACTCTAGTTAGGTCGAGTTAAGCTTCAACATCTTTAGCAAAAAGACTTTAACATACAATATAAAAAAGTCAAATAGCGTTCGGAAGTCCGACATCCGAAATTATAAAAAACGCCCTAAAACGATAACGACCCAAACATAAATGTTTGGGTGCGTGGATTAAATAAAAAAAAGATTGGATGCTAGTTTTGGGTAAACTAGCAAAAAAGAACTTTTCTTAGACTTCTAAGAAAGTGGGTTAGATTTTGAAGAGATCTAAAACTCTTTTGCTAGTTCTGTGAAGAACTAGCGGAACTAAATCTTGAAGAATCAAGGATTATAAGCGGGTGCCACCAAAAGGAGGCAGCACCCGCAAAAAAGGAGATTAAGCTGTGAAAAAAATTCAGATACAGGCCTTAGCAGCGCAAGATTAAACCCGGAAGCGGGAGGGAGCCTTTGGCCGCAGTGTTGCTCAGGAAAAAATACTGGGTTTGGTTGGCGCCGTCGTCATGATCAGTCGCCGTCCATAATGCCGTTGTAAAGTTCGCGGAGTTTGCCACCACATTGTAATCGCAGATGACATTCTTGCCCACCACGGTATTGTTGCTCGTGTTCACGTGTTGGTATCGCAGGGTCAAACCCTGGAAATCGCCGTCCTTGTAGTTGTTGCTGGTCACAATCGGTTTGATCCTCAGCGGGTGCACCTGTTTTTGAAGATAGCCTGCGCCATCATCTGTTTTGATTCGATCGCCGGAAGTTGCATTTGAAAAATTAAATACAATTCCAGGCAAGTGCGACGCCGGTATCAAATTGCTGCTGGATAAAAAAGACGGGAGAACCGCGGGTTGGTCGAGTGCGGCTACGATCGTCGTTTGGGTTGCGCCAATGTCGGACGTGACGGGCGCGGCGAATACGGTTGTTGCGGTACACCACAAGAACAGGAGGGTGCAGAGCGCGAGAAACTGTCGCATAAATTGGATTGGTTGAGTGTGAAACAAAAAAAAGAAAACCAAAATTTCATTCATGTGGGGAGGTTTGCAAGACCTCCCGAATCGGTTTTGTTCCATATTTTCCCTGGAACTCATGGGTCTCAATCCTCTCAACGCTGGTTGAAAGGAGATATTCGCGAGGCTCACCCTCGCATGGTCGCTTTCGGCATTGTGTTAAGTTTTGTCGGATGAAAAAAGTCTTGTGGAGGCATCTACATAGACACCTCCGGAGGATGAGGCAATAAAAAATGCCCTATTTTCGCGGTGTAACCCTCTCTTTTTCCGCTCCAGGCGAAAAATATCTTGACTCCCAAAGGAGATTTTTTCTAGAAGCCGACCCCCGTTCGCACAAGGGCCGGCACATCAAAACAAAACGAAAAACCAACTTTTATCATAGACTCCAACGCAAGGTCGGAGAATTTTTCTAAGAGCCTGGCTCGCAACTTTCGCGAACCAGGGTTCTCGCCTATGAAGCATAAGACATCTGAACCATTTCAAAAAGTTGGCCACTCGAAATCACTAACCATGAGCGACCAACTATCCCAAAAAACCGATTACCGAATCAAAATGCCAGACCACCGAAGGTCTGTAAACCCCCCGAGTCACCTCCGGGGCCTGGCTGGGCATGGATAACGTATGAAGTATACAAGCAATGTTCTTGCGCAAGAACACTATTTGCATACTTCATAACGAACACCATCAAAACCAACTAGGTTAAACAGACCATATAAACAATAGACAACTGCGAACCAATTGCTTGATTCAAAGACTTAGTTTCTTGAATTTTCAAAAAACTACTTTATTAATTAGACTATACCGTATAAAAAAGCTCACGTCACGCGAAGTTATCCACAAACAGAAAACCGGCACGAGGTGTCGGTTCCTGTGCCGGTTAGCATTTTTTAAAACTTTTGATTCTTTCAATTCGGGTTTATCGGCCCGCCCGGTATGTTGGGCGGTGGCAGTAAGAATTTCTCTATACCGTCGACCAATCCTTCCCAGGCGCTCTTGGTGATGCGGCCCACCACCACAAACTCCTCAAATGCGAGCCTACTGCCTTCGGCTGTTATTTTGAGCAGGCCGATGGCCCGTCCAGCAATCTGGGCGAAAGAATCGATTATTTTTCTGGGGTCAGCCCCAGGTTTCCCGATTACAACATCGGCATCTATGTACCCAGGGTCTGTCTGGGTAAACACGACATGCAACACATAGTCTTCGCCTAGAGCCCGCACCAGTACGTCATGCAATGGGATCCCCCATCGCCCACAAATGGCAAAGATTTCTTTAAGAATCCATTCGTTTAATTCGAACAGGCTCGCCAATTCATACAGCTTGCCTGCTTCACGAAGCTCGATGATGTACTTTATGAGTTGTTCGAGGCGTTGGCGCCAAAAGCGTTCGTCGTCGAATTGCTCTCCGCCAGGGCCTCCGGGAGGGTTGCTAAGTTTGGCGGTGACGACCCCTTCGCGGATCTGGATTTGCCAGTCACAGAGCAATTTCTCTGGCTTGGTAACGTGTTCGAGGTCCGGTTTTTCGTGAGCATAATCCGGTTGTTCATGGGGTGGTTTGGAATTTTGGTTTTGAATAAACAAAAACAGACCAAGGCCTAGGCCAAACAAAACAAGAAGGAATATTGTCTTTCGTCTTTGGGCTATTTGTTTTTGTTTGGCGAGGAGTTCTTCTTGGGTTAAAAAACCAAGAAGAAATGGGGTTAGCGGAAGAAGGTCAGTAACTTGCATAGCGGGAAAGGTTTGATGTTAGGTGAAGAATTTGTCAAAAAAACTAAAAACACCCATAAAAAAGGGTGCTTTTTCTGTAAAATACTCTGTGTTTATGATTTTGTCAAGTATTAGAACGGATTCTTGCCAAAAGTGACTTCAAAGTGAAGGTGCGGTCCGGTAGATCTACCTGTCGATCCGATGTACCCAATCAGTTCACCTTTGTCTACATTCTGACCTACTTGAGCTACCCGGCGAGATTGGTGGGCATACAGAGTGCGAGTACCGTTGTCGTGTTGGATGATGATCAGGTTTCCATAGCGTCCATTCCAACCGTCTTTGGAGAATATAACTCGGCCAGCAGCAGCAGCATAGATAGGGGTACCGGTTGGTGCGCCGAAGTCTACACCTTTGTGGTTACCTTTGATACCTCGAACACGAACACTGCCTGGTACTGGATGAGTAAAATATCCTTTAGTATCAATCGAATTTGAATATTTGCCTTTAGCAGAGGCCACTGCGGAACCGGATCCGGAACCACCACTTGATTTAACAGGCTTTTTAACCTCATTTTCTAGGGAACCACCTGGAATGAATATTTCGTCTCCGACGGCGATCTTGGAACCAGTAATACCGTTGTGGCCGGCGATGTCTTCCGCTGGAACCTTGAATTTATTGGCTATTCCTTTCAAGGTATCGCCTTTTTTGACTTTGTAATCTACTCCAGAGAATGGCGGTATGAGGAGGACTTCACCTTCTTTGACCTTGGAACCTTTGGCTAGGTCGTTGGCTGAATATATAGTATCTGATGTTATTTCAAACATTTTGGCTATCTGGGGTACAGAGTCGCCACGCTTTACGACATATATGTCCAAGCTGTATTCCTCGTCAGCATGTCCGAGCTCCTCGTCTGGAGTAGCAGCGGTGGCAGCCGGAAGCAGGGCCCCGTTGGATATGTTGACTGTAGTGTCTTCGTCTAGTTCGGTTTCCTCGGTGCTTGATTCATTACTTTTGTCGTCTTTCTTGGTGGTCTTTTTATCAAGTATTGGGGAAGCGGAGCTAGATTCTAAGAGGGCTAGGGTTTGAGAATTAGAACCTGTTTTGGTTCCGCTGGTCAAGGTCTCGCCCCCAGCCTCGGCCCGGGTAGAGAACATGTCAGTAAAGACACTAGCCTCAGCAGAAATCGGAGAAAAGACGACCGACGCACATATCGGTAGCCAAATGAATAGTCTGAATATTTTTGAGTCTAGCTTTATAAAACTATGTTTTATCGCGAGAATTTTGTTTTAGCCTTATAAAATAAGGACTAAATTGCAGTACGACCTCATGTGCTACAAGTTAAATTCTCTTGATGGTTACTGTCTTTCTGCCTTTACTTACCGTGTTTGAGTCATGCCTCTGTAATCTGGAACCCGTCCCCAGGGTGATACCCGCGGACCGGCTACTAATAGGGTAGCCCACATACCCCCCGCTGTCCACCCCGAGGGGTATGTGCCTGTGGAAAACAATTCTTTGACAAAAGTCAAAATACGTTGTTAAAAGCTATAGGCTTGTAATGAATATAGCTATGAAAATCATATTTTAGGGTATAATTCAACCAACAAGATGCTAGACGAAGGGCTAAAAAACAACCCCCAAAACACTGAAAGGCTAAACATCAAGCCATTTTCGACGGACTTCGTCAAGGAACAGATCGAACAACTGCTGGGGTCTGTAGAGTTGATAAAAAATGTGAGGTCTGTCGAGGTTACAATCAACGCCCATAAACAGATGCGGCTTGATTTGGCTATAACAGCCAAAGGTTTTGATATTGGGGTCACAGCAACCCTCGAGAATGATGGCAACACCCTCACGGTTAAAGAACACAAAGTCACAGCAAACTTTCTAGCCAGGGGCTTTGCCGAAGGTGCAATAAAACCACACCTCGACAACGTTGGTAAACTCCTGAAGGATTACATAGAGAAAACAGAAAACCAGAAAGTTTTAAAAATAGAAATCAAAAACGGCCAGCTCGAGGTAACTTTTGAAAAGACACCGATCCCAACGATAGAAGTAGTTGAGGAAAAAGAAAAAAACACTTTGCAGGAAATGTCTTGGCCTGATGTGCAAGAAGCAATTAAAGATAGTTTGCAGGGATTTAACAACGGTATCGTAAGTAAAGTTGGAGCAAAAATAAATTTCTGGGGAGTGGAAGAAATTGCGTCTCCAGATAGACCTGTGAATTTTACCGAAGAGGTTCTTTGTTTTGTTAACAACAAGCCACACGCAAATTTAGAAAAGGTAAAAGAATGGGCCTTAAAACTTGCTCAAGAGTTTAGTGATGCAGAAGTGCTCACAGCGCCTAAAGCGCTGGAAGCAGAGGTCCAAAAAGATCTGCAAGAACAAAGAACAACAGAAACAGCTCAGCCAAAACTCGAACAAAGAGAAACTATCAAAATTCCGAAAGAGAAAGCATACGAATACCTTTTGAATCATTTAAAAATAGAGAAAAAAGATGTGGCCTCTTTTCAGATTAGAAGAGAAGGTTCTTCGTTGTTCATAGCAGCAAAAATGAATGATGGAACAATCAAAGAAATGCGTGCGATCCACCTTTTCGCAGTTACCTACTGGGCAGGAGATGTTTTCAAAGTGGAACTCGACGAAACCAACCAAAACTTTTTGGTTGAACTGACCAAGTTTGGAGACAAGGACAAAGAAGAAACTCCGCCCCAACCAGAACCACCGGAAGTCAAAGAAGAGTGGTATACAAAAAAATTGAATGATTTTCTGGAAAACACGGGAGAATTTTCTGTTAAAGATTTGATGATACTCGTATCACTCAAGAAACCAGAAGCGGATAAAATAATTGCTGAGCTACTCCAAAAAGGACGGATTAGTAGGCGAGCTGGTGGTAGATACCGAGTACAAGAAATTATAGAAAACTCCGAAGACACAACAGAAACAGAGCTCAAAGTAGAGGAGGAAACACCTGAACCAGAAGCAGGCATAATAGGTTCCGGAAGAGGTCAAATGCGTTCGGAAGAATTTGAAGATTTTATAGCAAACGAACAAGATGAAGCTCACGAAGAAAACCCAGCAGTTGAAACTGTTGTAGAAAAAAAGAAATCTTTAAAAGAAATAGAACTGGAAAAGTTGATAGCACGAAAGGAAGAGATAGCAAAAGAGAAGGAGAGAATAGCCGAGGTACGGGCAGCTCTTTTGAAAAAGTTGGAAGAAATAGAAATGAATAAAAAATAAATGACCGACGAGAAAGCAAAAAGAATAGAAGAGATATATAATAAAGCGATAACCCGCCTGAAAGAACTTTTCAATTTGGAGAAACAGATAATAGCCAAACACAAGAAAAATATCGAGGATAAAAAGATAGAGGAGTTGAGAAATAAAATACAAAACAATGGCTGAGAAAAAAACGCCAACAACACCAATACATCCAAGGGATCAATTCAGGGGCCTAGAAGCCAAGCTTAACCGCCTGCAGAAAAATCCTGAGAAGAACGCAGGAGAGATAGAAAGACTAAAGACAGAAGCGCTGAGACTTTTATCTTTGATAGACCGCCTAGAGCGAGACGAATTAGCTAAAATGAATGTTGCTAATCCAGCCGAAGCGGCGGAAGTACAAGCAGAATTGATACCAATAGTTGACGAAGCAGCGGAAATTCAAAGGCAGCTTGCAGAGCTTGATGCGAAAGAAATAAATATAAATAAAGAAGAAGTAGAAACTAACCTGAGAATATCAGAAACCAGAGAACAGATACGAGAAGAACGCCGCGTAGCTATATGCAAGGAACTTGAGGCCCAGTGGGAAGCAAAGCATGGACCTATGTATAGAAAAGCTGAGGAAATTGAGCGCAATCAAAAAATGGCAAAGTTAATGGGCGATAGACAGTGGCCAGAAGACCTTCAGATGCAAATGACAGAAGAGGCTAGTGAATTCTTTTTCGACCACCGGGGTAACGGTAGGAATTCTGTTCCCGCTCAAGCAGAAAGAATTTTGCTGCAGCGTTTCCCAGAATATAGACAAGTTGAGGAGCCTAAACCACCTGTTCAGGAACCGGCACATATTCCAGAACCAGAACCGAGTACAGTAACAGGAATGGAACCAATAGTAGCAGGTGAAGAAAACCCAGCAGAAACCCTTACAGAAGTAGCGGTAGTTCAAGAAGAAGAACCAACAACACCTAAACCAAAACAAAAGAAAACAAGAGTACCTAAACCAGCAAAAAAACCCAAAGCAGATCCGGATGCTGCCCAAGCAGACACAGAAGAAGCTCCAAGCATAGATCAAGAGTCTTGGTTAACTCAGGAAGTTAACAGTTTCATCGCTGAATTTGGATTGGAAGAATTTTTGCCTACAGACTTCAGGAAATTAAAACAAGAACAACAACTGAAAACGATTCGAGACTTGAAACAGAGACTCGTAGACATAGTAAAACAAGATGCGAAAAATCTGTATTCTTTTAGTATTAAAAGTGAGAAAAACCGTTCAAATATCTTTGGCAAAATCTTGATCGGAGCTAGAGAATTAATACAGAAAGAAAGTAATATAAAAAATACGGAACGGGAACAATTCGAAAATATAAAAAACACAGAGGAGGGCAGGAAGATTATGGCCGAGCAGATGAAACTGTTGGCAGAAATAAATGGTGGACAGGAAATAGTAGTTGGCGCGAATGGTGAACTGCTCATAGACTACAGCGAAGAGCTCGGCATCGGTACAGGAAGCGGGCAGAGAGAACTAAGAGCAGAATACAACCAGGTAGCCAACGCTTTCCGTGCGATACCTTATGAATGGAGTCAGGGGAAAGAAGGCAGTAAAGAAAGGATGGCATACGAAGACGCCAGAGCCGAATATGATATGGCAGTTGAAAAAGTGCTAGAGGTAAAAAGATTTGCTCCAGGTGGTGAACCCCAAGCAGTCAAAGAAATGATAGAAGCCAGAAACTCGCTCATGCTCGAACAACTACTCAACACTCATCCCGAAATAGAAATAGAATTTGGAAAACTAGGACAAGGAGCAGGTAGCGAGCAAGCCTGGGAAGCAATTCGCCGATTGACTGGAACCCAGAACAGGCAGAACGCTGGTTTGTTTGTTGCTGGCTTTGGAGTTAGAACTCTGACCAAAGCGACATTGGGTGCTATGGCTATGCCAATAGTCGGTGGAGTGTTTGGATACTTTAGAGCAAAAGCAAAAACCGAGCAAAGTTTGGTGGAAAAAGAAAAAGAAGCCAGATACGGCTCAAACAATGCTGGACCAGGGTCAAGAAATGTCGCTTCGGTTGAATTTAAAGATTCCAAAGGCCGAGAATCTGGACTGCATCACAAACTAGATTCATTAATAGCGGAAATTGAACGCAGGAACGGCCTCGGGGAAGACTGCACCGCGCTGTTGGCGAAACTAAGCAGCCGTATTAAATATACTGAGGGAAAAATTGAAGCCGGACTTGTTAACTTTGGAGGACAAAAGAATGCTCTTAAAAATCAGTATCTTCTTTTAGATGCCCTGAACCGAGCTTTAGTTTTGGTAAATGCACTCGAGTTTGATACTACAAACGAGTTGAGTGCCCGTTTGAATAGTATCCTCGCAATCAGGTCCGACAAAATCACAGGAGAACAGAAAAAATACATCGAGGACAAAGCTTGGGAAGGTGCCGTCCGAGGTGCAGGTATCGCAACCGCTGGTTATATCGTACGCGCGATAGGAGAAGAAGCAGGTTGGTGGGGAGGCGAAACACCAGAAGCAAGACCGTACTCGGAAGAAACGGCTGACTCGAAACCTTTCGTAGATTCCAAATATATAGGTGGTTCCCCGGAACTAGCAAAAGCAGAAGAATATGTATTGCAGGCAGAAAAACATTATAGAAACGCACAGGAATATTATGACAATGCCACCGGCGAAGATAAACAAGCAGCGCTCGAAGCATTGAACGGTGCAAAAGCAGAGTTAGATTTTCAGAGAAAATACTTGGAAGGTGTTGCTAATGGAACAATAGTAGCCACTGAGGCTCCTATAGATTCAGTAGAGTCTCAGGTAAAAACAGATACTATTACTCGTCAATCTACTTACACACCACTAGAAAAAGACACAACAATAACAACAACAACACCGGAAACAACTGTAAAATCTGACTCCCTAGAAGTAGCTTCAGCTAAAGCAAGAGAAGCTCAGAAAGTTTATGAGGAAGCTTTAGAAAAGCAAAGAAATGCAAAGACATATGGAGAAAATGCATCCGCAGAAACTGAATTAGCACGGGCGAAAGAAGAATCCCTGTCAGCAAATAAAAAACTAGAAGAAACTGCGAAGGCTTATCGAGAACAAAAGAACGCTCCTCAAAGTGAACAATCTGAACCTTCAAAGAGAACACCCAAAACAGAACGACCTACTACCAAAGCACCTAAAGCAGAGAGAGGAGAAGACAGGGCGACCACAACCGAAGACAGTGATGAAAAAGCAAAAGCCAGAGTTAACGAGCGTCCTATAAAACGTGTTAGACAAGACACCGGCAGTACAGAAGCAAAACCACGAAGTGTTCCATCTGCCCCAGAAACAAAAGCAACTGTCGGCGACATGGATCCGAATGCAGTAGTCGGCGAAGGCGAGGGTGTGACTTTTGCATTCAAACATCAAATCGAAGCTGACCCAGCACTCGGTGAAGCACTCAAAAAACAAATCGGCTACGAGGGTAAAATTGGAACAAAAGCATTTTACGAAGCACTTGGTAAAGAGTTCGGATATATAAAACCAAATGGTGAGTGGATTGGCGTTAGCGAAGGCGACGTAGCAGCATACAAATTCGTAAAGGTTGGGGACTCATATAAAGTGTACGAGTATCACCTAAAAGGCACTGAATGGGAAATTGTTGAAAGGCATAACGCAGATAATAATTTCGAAGGTGAAGACTACGAAAAAGAATACGAATATTTGAACGAGCCAAAAAGGAAGCCTGAGGTTGCGAGTGGTGACGAGGAAGAAAATCCTCAATTCGCGAAACCCGAAGACCAAACAAACAGATCTCTCAACACTGAGCAGTTTGCACCTCCGTCAAAAACACCACCGTTAGATGAAAATGCAGTACACAAAGCTCAATTTGCTAAACCTACTAACCCACCAAAAACAAAAAGTGTATTACCTGATGACAATCGAATTAAAACTAAAACTGTATCCAGAACAGAAAAAGTAATTCCTACTGTAGAAAAAGGAAAACCTGTAGTTTTGGAGTCCGACAAACAAGACGTGAAGTGGACCATCGAACCCGGACCACCGGATGGACGACCGACATTAGTAGAGGACTTCAAGCTCGTCGGACCGAAAGCTTTACGTATGTTTGCAGACAGATACGGATATGAAAATTTGACCGCAAGTCAGGTAGACTTCGTAGGTCAAAGATACCGATTTAATTTAAATAAAATATTTGAGAAGAGTAGCGACTGGACCGACAAATGGAGCAAAGAGTCTGCTACCCGACTACTGCGCATGGACGTAGGAAGTGAAGTCAAAGGTAACAAAGAAGAATTGAGTACTTATATAAAAATGTTGCACGACGCAGTGAAGGCATCTGGCAAAAAGATGGAGCCGTTCAACGACGGATTCGTAGGCAACAAAGAAACTACTAAGGACTATATCCTCCGCATGTTGTTCGAACTCGAAAAGCGCGGCAAGCTCGATGCCTTCAATGACAAGTTCGATGCGTTCGTGGAAGGTGCAAGCAAACCAGAAGCAGAAGTTTCTGTTGGGGATGCCGCAGATCAAATTGATTTTGGAAAAGTATATATGTACGAATTGTGGCAAAGATATGCCAATACACCAGAATCATTAAGTGAAGACGAACTTGCCTTTGTAGAGAAAACTGAAGCATTAGGTAAGAAACTAGATAGTAAATCTACCACTCTAGAAGCTAGTGAAACCGCAGAACACTATATGAAAAGATTAGAGGGTTTAGTGAAAAGTAAATCTAAATAATTCTGCCTAAAAAGCTAAAACCACCTTTTGCTTGATGCTGAGGTGGTTTGTTGCTTTAATGATTTTTTTTAAAATGCTTAATTTTTGGTTGATGGTTAGTTTCGGCCGGGAGCAACGGCGGTGGGCGCAGATTCTTTTTTGAAAGGGATTGCGACAACCGACTTGTTGATGACGGTGTATGGATACTTACCAAAAGTAATGTCTGTGGCGTTGACCCGGAAGTTTCCATCGGGGCTGGCGGTAAATGTAAAATACAAGTATTCCTGACCTGGGGGGTGTACACACACCCGGAATTCAGAAATTGTATTTCCATTTTTTACTACGCCATCTTTCAAGATAACGCCACGGGTGCCGGGTGCAACGACAAAGTCGGTGAAGGTCATAAAAGTGGCCACTCCTTTTGCATCCACGGTCCAGGTACCTGGAACCTTCGGGCGAATTTTAATGGTGTCTTTTACAACAATTCCAATTTCTTTTATTCCGAGAACCTCGAACAGTCCGAGGGTTTGGATAGTTTGATTCGATACAGTAACCTCTGCATTGGTGGCAAGAAGAGGTGCTGCTACCGGCTTTCCGAACTGATCGGTTTGGGCGTTGAGGGTGGTGGAGAAAAAAGAAAGGAAAAGGATGGTGGTGATGCTGAGCGTACGCATGGTGTTTAGTATTTTAAACTAGTGATGAGTGGAATTGTTGATTCCAGACCCTGTTGTGTTTGAAAAACAAAATAGGAGCTAGATCCAACAATCACTCACACAGCCTGCGCAGCGCTCGCTACGAGAGAAAAAATTAAGCATTTTCAAGGTACTGTAACTTACGTATTATAGCATATAAACATGCCTTTTGTCAAGTGCTAATATTTGGATATGCTATAATCATTTTCATGGAAGAACATCTAAAAGGACTCAACCCAATGCAGCGGGAAGCGGCGTTACACAAGGACGGACCACTTTTAATTGTGGCTGGTGCTGGTGCAGGCAAGACAAAGACTGTGGTACACAGGATGGTGAATCTTGTTAAACAAGGCGTGGAACCAGGGAGAATCCTGGCGGTAACGTTTACCAACAAAGCCGCCAAGGAAATGCGCGAGAGAACAGTGAAGGAAATGGAGAAACATGGGGAGGTACAGGATGGTATTCCGTTCGTTTCGACGTTTCACTCGCTAGGAGTGTTTATCATTAAAGAAAATGCCACGTTAATCGGATTAACAAAACACTTCAGTATATTGGACGACGGGGACACAAATTCAATTATAAAGGACATCCTAAAGGACATTGGAGTTGATCCAAAACAATATGACCCTAAGAAAATCAAAAACATTATCTCCCGAGAGAAGGGGAAGTTTGTGAAACATGGGGAATACCGGGAGCGGAGCGAGAATTTCGGTAGTGGTATCGAACAGATTGTGGCCCAAGTTTGGGAAAAATATGAAAGCAGAAAGAAGACCGAGAACAGCCTAGACTTCGATGATCTATTGGTAAAGACGGTTGAACTTTTGAAAGGCAACGAACAAGTGCGTGAACACTACCAGAGTAAATGGGAGTACATACATATAGATGAGTATCAGGATACGAACGAAGTGCAGTATCTGATGTCGAAAATTCTGGCGGATAAAAACAAAAACATTTGTGCGGTGGGTGATGCGGATCAGAACATTTATTCTTGGCGTGGTGCAAATTTGAAAAACATTCTAAGTTTTGAGAAAGATTATAAAAATGCAAAGATTGTGTTGTTGGAAGAAAATTATCGTTCCACTCAGAACATCCTCGAAGCCGCGAATGAAGTGATCAAGAAAAATCAATTTCGTCCCGACAAAAATTTGTTCACCAAAAATAAAGAAGGGGAGAAGTTGTCCCTCTATGAAGCACTCGATGAATCCGACGAAGCAGAATTTGTAGCGGTGAAAGTTTTGGAGATACGAGATGGCTCCGTCGATGCAAACTTTTCTCAGGTCCTCGGAAACAATCCCCAGACCAGTTCGAAAAGTTTCATCGACTACGCAAAACCGAGCGACAACACTTTGTCCGAAATAGCAGTTTTGTATCGGGCGAATTTTCAGTCGCGAATTTTAGAAGAAGCGATGCTCCGCTACAACATCCCGTACCAAGTACTCGGAGTTAAATTCTTCGAACGAAAAGAAATCAAAGACACCCTCGCATACTTGCGAGCAGCACTGAATCCAGAAAACTTGGCTGACATAAAACGTATCATCAACTTCCCAGCACGAGGCATCGGCAAAACAACCTTGGCAAAAATTTTCGCCGGACAAAAAAGTGAACTACCGATAAAAATGCAGATCAAGCTACAAAACTTTTATGAACTACTCGAAGAAATAAAAAATATAATTGAAAAAGAAAAACCGTCCGAAGTTATAAAATATGTTATCAAGAAAACCGGCATCGAAGACGAGCTCCTTTCTGGTGGGGAAGAAGAAATGGAAAGACTCGAGAACATCAAAGAGTTGGCCACTCTCGCTCTGAAATATGATTCTCTGGAAAATGGTTTAGGTACAGAAAAATTGTTGGAAGATGCGGCACTGGCCTCGGACCAAGATTCACTGATTATAAATACCAACTCCGCAAGACGAGATGTAGTAGAGAATAAAGTTAAGTTGATGACTGTGCATGCTGCGAAGGGTCTCGAGTTTGATTATGTGTTTGTTGTCGGACTCGAAGATGGATTGTTTCCTAATCAGCGAAGTGGAGATGTGAAGAGCGGAGAAGATAGCGAAGAAGAGCGGAGATTGTTTTACGTAGCACTCACTCGAGCTCGCGAAAAGATTTATCTATCATTTGCGAACTACCGCACAATATTCGGTTCACGTCAGATAAACGCACCATCTGAATTTCTAAACGACATACCCGGTGACTTGATTGAACGCGAACGTGGTAATATATTGAAGACTATATATTTATAAAAGCACGAGCTATGAATTTTTCGAGTGGTGGCGATGCAAAGCAGGATATCCCGAGAAAAATTTGATAGCTTGTGCTTTCGCTAAAATGCAAAAACATAAAGCAAAAAAATCATTGGGGCAAAACTTTTTAAAGTCAGAACAAGCCTTGCGCGAGATAGTCAAAGCGGGGGACATCACCCAAAGTGACACGGTCCTTGAAATAGGACCAGGCAAAGGCGCACTAACCGAAAGACTCTTGGAAAGCTCGGGCCGTGTGATAGCCATAGAAAAAGACCGTGAACTGGTAACTTTTTTGAATGAGAAATTTAAAGAAGAAATAGAAAACAAAAAACTAATTTTGGTAGAAGGAGATATTTTAGAACTGACTGTAAGCGAGATGCTTCCAAGCTTTTCGAGTGGTGATGATGCAAAGCAGGATATCCCGAGAAAAGTTTCGGAAGCATCTCGCTATAAAATCATCGCCAACATACCATACAATATAACAGGAGCTATCTTGAAAAAGTTCCTAACAGAGGAAAAACAACCTGAATTAATGGTGCTTTTGGTCCAAAAGGAAGTCGCTGACCGGATAATCGCCAGAGATAGTAAAGAAAGCCTGTTATCAATTTCAGTGAAAGTTTACGGCACCCCTACATATATAATGAAGGTTGGAGCCAGATATTTCAGCCCAGCCCCCAAAGTAGACTCTGCAGTAATCAAAATAAACAACATTTCTCGAGAATTTTTCAATAAAAACAAGATCGCCGAGGCACTGTTCTGGGAATTAGCTCGAGCTGGCTTCGCCCACAAGAGGAAAGTACTGTCCGGCAACCTGAGATCTTGGCGGTCCACGGTAAACTGGCAGAAACTTTTAACTGACTCAAAAGTTCCAAAGAATGCTCGTGCAGAGGATTTATCCCTTGATGATTGGATTTCCATTTTAAAACACTTGGAATAAAAACAAAGTGCTAGTATAATATTTAAATATAAAAACATGATTACCTTTCCTAAAAAATGGTTTTTTCTTTCTGCTGTTCTGCTTTTTATAGTAGTACCTGTTTTGTTTGTCTTGGCATTTATTACTGAAGTAAAAACTCTACCAGAAAGCAACATAGGACAAACTGAGGTTACTTTAAATGGTAGAATCACTGCAAGTGGAAACATCCCAGTACTTGGTCATTTTCGATATACTAAAACCGCTACTGCTAGTTGCATTAATATGCAAAACGAAACTAACACTCCCGACCAAACACTTGTTAATAACTCAGGAACTTATTTGTTTAGTCACAATCTAACGGGCCTACAATCGGGAACCACTTATTATTACTGTGCCATCGGCACACAAGGCGGCGTAAGCCAATTCGGAAACGTTGAGAGTTTCATAACCAACACAAACGGTGGGGGTAATAATGGGGGTCCGAGCTTTGGAGGGGGTTTCGGCTCTGGATCAAGTAATAGCTCTGTTACAACTACAAGTTTACAAAAACAATTCTCTGGAATTATCATAAAATTAAAAGCAAAAGAAATCGAGGCTTTGGAAAACGCTAACTATGCGTGTGCTGTACCGGGCACATCAATCGAAATTAGGCCCAAAGGAATGAAAGGTTTCCAGCAAACAAGTTACATAATACCTGCTGCGACCATCTCGAAAACAAAACACGCTCCTTCCGTAAACCAACAAATAGTAGGTAAATACAGTGGAAAAACCTCGGTAACCTGTATTTTCCAAGGCGAACCCCCACTCGAAGAAACCGTTACTTTAAACACAATAAAGATGTATGGTAATTCTGCTCAGTAATGAAAAAATTTAAATTCAAAATTAAAATAAACCCTGCCTATAAAAAATACTTGCCGAGCAAGAGTTTTACTATATTTGTCGGAGGCGGTATTACCCTGGTAATAATCGTTTCCGTTATTTTTGGTTTAGCTAAAGGTAAAGAAAACTTCTCCGCCCTCAAAACACAAGATTTGAAAACAGATGGTTCGACTTTGTCGGATTTGCTTCAAACCGACACCGACCTCGATGGAGTTTTGGACTGGGAAGAAGCCCTTTGGGGGACAGACAAAACCCTGAAAGCAACATTCAACGCAACCCCAGACGCGATTTATGTAAAACAAAAGAAAGACGCTTTAGCCACAGAAGACGATAGTGAAGGCTTAAATGAGACAGACAAGTTCGCGCGGTCATTTTTTGCTTCATATTTGGCACTCGAATCTGCTGGTGAAGACCCAGAGACGATAAAAAATCTAGGTCGTGCAGTAGGAGAGAAAATCGGTGACCCAAACTTGGTAGACGTTTTCGCCGAAGGGGATGCGAAGGTGGTGGTGGGTACTGATATCTCGGATGTAAAAAAATACTATACCGCAATCCAGGAAGTTTTCGACAAGTACAGGGAAACAGGCATGGGTGACGAAATTGATATTGTAAACTCTGGACTCGTCAGTGCTCAAGATAAACTAGACTCAGTCAACAGGAACAAATTAGAACGCACGAGTAAAACCTACAAAGATTTCGCGGATGAAATGATGAAGATTAGCGTACCCCGAGAATACATAAGCGCCCACGTAAAAATGGCAAATAGTGCTTATAATACAGGTGTTTCGGTCTTATCGATGACAAAAATAGTTGACGATCCGATTGTTGGGTTAGGCGGTATAACTCAATATCAAAAGTACAGCGAGGATTTTGTAAAAGCCGCAGGGGATTTAGACGAGGAATTAGCCCAGGTATTGGAAGAATAAGTTTTTTTTAAGTTATAATACTAAAATAGATGCAAAGCCATATATTTAAAAATACAGTCACCGCGTTTCTGGTTATGCTTTTTGTGTTTTCGCCTGTTTTGGAAGTAAAAAAAGCAGCCGCTCAAACGGGGGGAGGTTATCCTACCACTGGTTCTTATAGTTATGGTTCTGGTGGAACCTCTGGTGGACTAAGTGGCTATATAAAAGGACTCGGCCCAGCAATAACACAACTCCCTAAATGTAAGAAAAAGATTAAGGGTGCAATCAAAAGTCTGTTTGGTAAAAGCAAGGGCATACTCGCCAAAGAAGCATCTGGCACGTTGGGCACATCCTTGGGTGGAACTATTTCTCAATCAGCAGCCCAACAAAACACTATTCAAAACTACGACAAAGAAGCTAATGACAAGTTGAAAAAACAAGATACGAAATTGAGTCGTATAGACGAAGCTACTGGTTCTCTGGACGAAAATTCTTCTTGTCTCGACTCTATTGGTAAATTAATAATAGACAGAATGATCCAGAGAATCACCCTAGCTACAGTTGAGTGGATCAAAACCGGAAACAGTGGCGGTCCAGCTTTCGTCCAAGACCCTGGCAGGTTCTTGCGAGACATTGCCAAAGAAGAAATCCTTACTTTTGGACTAGAGCTTAACCTGGGCGCAGACTGTCAGGCTGTATTTTCTGGTAATGTTTTAGGTACAACAGGTAGCACCAACATAGACTCAACAGACGATTGTTTAAACCCTTATGGTAAGTCTTGGTTCAAATATCAAGCTGAAGCTTTTAATAAAAAATTCAACGACAATGCACGTTATTCACTAAACGAACTCATCGCTGAAACAACCCCCCAATACACCGGGGCTTCATTCCATGCTAATTTCTCCTCTGGAGGATGGAACGCTTGGACAGCGCTTACATCTGTACCCGCAAACAACCCTGTCGGTTTCGGTCTTTTGGCGGAAACTGAATTATCGAAAAGGTTAGCTGGTGTTCAAAAATCAACAGCCGAACAAGTTCAAGACGCTCTCAAAGAATCAAATGGCTTCTTGGGGGACTATCGTTGTGCAGACCCAGAAGGAACCACCAAGGACCAGCACAAAGCAGCACTCGAATCTGGAGACACAGACCTGGCTTGTAAGAGATGGGAATACGTAACCCCGGGTAGAGCTGTAGCTGAAGAAGCTCTAAAGATAAGTCATTTCCAAGAAAATAAACTAATTCGAGCAGACACCCTAAACGACGCAATGGCGGCAATAGTAGATGCTCTTATACAAAGATTCTCAAATGAGTTGTACGAGAAGGGATTAGCTGGTTTCTCGGATGAAGGTTCTGATGGTGGGTTGATACTGAACGCTTACGCCATCGATGGTAGTTATGGTATCAACCAAGTTGAACAAGACTTCCCGGAATACTTGCAAGGTTCAGAATGGTTTAACGCACATTCTGGTTTCAATATAAGAACTGATTTAACTCAAGCAATCATAGACGAACAAAGGGTTTTTGCCGAGAAACTGCAAACTCAAAACGAGGTGCTGGAACGAGTAATTCAGTGGACTCAGGTACTTGATTATTGTATTCCGGGACCGAGTCCAAAAAAATACAGGGAGTTGAATGAGATAGATTTGTTCTCGGATACAGAAGAAGTCACGCTGAAATTCGACTTGGCAGAGCTAGTGCTGTCGTTTGACCCAACTGGAATATTCTCCGGTATCGGCCAAGCTATTTTTGAAAAACAACACGAAAAAGAGGTCAAGAAGATAATTGCTACTCGTCTGGGCCTCATGTTCGATATACACATATATGGTGCTTTCGGATACACCGAACATGAAGACCAGCTAAATATCCAACAAGACCAAATCTTGAACAAAGACGATATGGAAGGTTTGGGTAAAAACATCATTGCCTCCTACAAGGAAGTTATCCATAACACATACTTCAACGGTTCAAAGTCGGCTGCACCTATGCCAATAGTTACCAACGAAGCGCGGAATGAATTTGAAAGAATTGATGCCTACAAAGGAATCATTGAGGAAAACGATGATAGGGTTGGATTAATGAATGCCGTCGTACAAAGACTTGGTAGAATCAAAGAAACAATCGAAGACCTGGGACCACAGCCAGACCCTACTGATCCAGCTTTTGAGGATTACGAAAACTCATTGAAGCCATTCATCGCAGAGTTCGGTCGTCTAACAGGTGAAATGGTGACAGGGGATGATATTGCTAAAGCCCATAAACTGCTACAAGAAATGGAAGATAAGGAGGTCTATATTCACGATGACCTTCTAACCGGTCCTGGTGGTTGCGAGGAAGAAATGATCAAATTATACGATGATGTTCCAGATGGTAGAGCTTTGTACAGTAAATTCTACCGAAGGCAGCCATATGGCGAACCTATTCCGTATCTTTACGGTTCCGGAGTAACAGGAAGCAATATCAGTCCTTATGACCCAGGACCAAAGGTAGTGCTTAATCCACACGACAGAACTGCTTGGAGTGAACTATCAGTAAAGAACTGGAACCCAAATGATGGTTTCTTGTTTGGTAGTGTATATTGGAATTTCTGGGCTCGACCATACGATGGAGGTAACGCATATCAAGGAGATAACAAAACACACAACCCTCCTAATTTAGGGAAAATTAGAAATAATTCTTGTCCCGAATTTATTGATGTTGTTTATTTCTCATTTCCAAACAGAGCTGACCTTGGTGGTCTAGAACCACAAGGTGCGCTGGGTTATTCAATACCATATGGACCTAACAACTGTGGTGTAATAACTCGAAGATTAGAAGAGATGCTTGGTATGTGGTAGAAAAACAAAAATATGAAAATTTTTAAAAAAGTAAAAATAGTTGTTTCCCTAATAATTGCCTTATCTGTTGTGCCGTCTGTTGCTCATGGTGCACTAGTTCTCAAAACCTTACAAGCTATCAACGTAACACAGAGCACAGCAACACTCCTTGCACGCGTTAGCGACCTGTCTTCCCCCGAGGGAACCATAGTAGACCTGTATGGTAAATTCCGGTATTCCACCAACGCAAACAACGCAAACAAGACCTGTGAAACAATGCAAAGTGCTACCGAGGTGGCCGCTGATCCACCACCACTCACAGGACTCGATTTTTTTACTAATAGTGCTTACAACTTCCAAAAGAAAGACCTTGGTCCTCTGCAACAAAATACACAGTATTATTATTGTGCTGTGGTTTCCAGTACCGACGATTTCTCGAGCGGTGTTTTGTATGGAAACATGGTGACTTTTACACCAGAACCACCTCCAGACTTGATAGGTAGTGTTATAACAGTAGGCTCGAGTAACGTGGGGGAAAGTACTGCAACTGTTTCTGGACAAATCATAGAAGACAATCCTAACACTCCGGTGTTTGGTCGCTTTCGTTACTCAGAAAATTTCGGTCCTAGTTGTGGATCATTGCCCAACGCGCAAACGAGCCTCAAGAGGAAAAAAACAGGGACCGGTAATTTTACCTTTAATGTTACCTTAACAGGACTCAAGGATGGAACAAAGTATTACTATTGTGCTGTGGGAGCGGACAATTCTGACTTTTTTGATGCGGTTTATGGAAATGTAAAAGATTTTACCACTCCGTTTAGTAGTAGCACTAACAGAATCGGCCCGGTTAAAACACTGACTGCTACACAAATAGATGACACTGAGGTTACCCTTCGTGGCAATTACACTGCTGGTGGACCAGGATTTGCGTACTTTAGAGTGTCCACGGCAGACATACCACCGGTATTCTGTAACGACATTTACGGTTCTGACATGATTGGTGTCACCTCAAACATACCAGACCCAATAGGGTATACTACTGGCGGAGATTTTGGTGTCCACGTAAACGGACTAGACCCAGAAACTGATTACTACTACTGTGCAGTAGTATCCAACGGTGCGTACGATCCAACAAAACCTAGATCTTTAAATGAAGCTCAGATTAAATACGGAGAAGTGAAAAAATTTAGAACTCTGCCTTGTGACAGCTGCAACAATACAACCATTACTACAAAAGGATCGGATGTAATAGATAGTACTAGCGCTAATCTGACAGGGACTTTCAAGTCTTCGCGTGCAGTGAATGTTTTTTTTGAGTATTCAAAGTTTGGAATTATTGATCCAACAAACCCACAACCACCAACAGCGCTCTGGCAAGCAACTCCAGAGAAAAAATACGGTGCCAATTCTAGCGCTAACTACAACCAGCTGATAAAAGATTTAGAGAAGAACACAACATACAGCTTTAGAGCTGTCGCTAAGGTGACCAACCCTGATACTTCAATAGAAATATTCTACGGTCAAACACTACAATTCACCACCAACAAATACAACGGGGTTACTGGTGAAGACATTGATGATGGAAACGGAATTGATGACCCTCCTATTATAGACCCTGGAGTGGGTGTAGGTCCTGGAGTAATAATAACCACAGGAGACGACAACTGCCCAGCGGGAACAACTGGTACGTTCCCTGCATGTACGCCGATCATAAACCCATTAGGTTGTTCAATTGGGTGGCTTGGAACCCCTCCAAACTGTTTCAACCCTGGACCTGGAGGAACCGGTACTGACCCAACAACCAAAACTCCCAAAGTTACCGTAACAGCTAACCCTGTATTTATTGACATTGGTGAGTCTTCGACTATCTCGTGGACATCATCCGCTGTTTCTACTTGTACTTTAAATGGTTACGAAGTTCCAACAAGTGGCTCTGCTGACACAGGAGGGTTGAACAATACCACTTCTTATACAGTTGCATGTTCTGGAATCAATGGATCAGCTGCGGATACTGCAAGTGTTTTTGTAAATATCGACAATGGTAACGGTGGAGGAGATTTGATTTGGGTTGATGTAACAGCTTCACCTGTTTTCTTTCCACTAAATGCTTCAGTTACCATATCTTGGACATCAGGAGGAGCACAGTTTTGTGATAGTGGAGGACATGGAGAGGGAACCAGTGGATCGTTTGTTATACCATTAGTCAAAGCTAGTTCTTCTCACACAGTAACTTGCAGTGGTCAGGCTGGCACCGCCAGCGATACTGCATACATTGTATTGTACGACACCGGCATACCACCTCTACCTACAAACATGTGTGTTCCTACCACAGAAACCAGAAACTTGAACTGCTCTGCTGGTTATACTGGTTCTGTAAGTCAAACGAGAACATCTTCTTGTCCTACCTTATACGGAAATCCTGTTTGGGCCCCTTGGACAACAACCACTAACACCTGTACAGACCCGAATGGCAACACAGCCCCACCACCTCCACCACCTCCTCCTGGAGCGTGTTTCTCAAGCAACCAAACTAGACTATTGGCCTGTCCAGCTGGTTACACTGGTTCAATAAACCAAGCACGTACCTCTTCTTGTCCTACTGCAAACGGAAATCCTGTTTGGACTGACTGGGTAACCACTTCTGAAAATTGTAAAGACGCGAATGGTAATGGTTTACCTCCAACACCACCAGGCGGCACGCCACCTGGTCCAGGGAATCCTGGAGTTCCACCTAATCCAGCAAACCCTGGAGTTCCACCTCCACCAGGCGGACCAGGTCAGAACGGCAACCCACCACTAACACAAGACAATGACAATGATGATGATGGTGTAGGTAATCCGCACGACGATGACACTGATGGTGATTGGGATCCAAACGATACTGACACCGATGACGATGGAGACGGTATTCCTGACTTTGTTGATGGTTCACCAAATGGTCCAGGCACCGGAGACGACTTTGATGGGGGAGGGCTTCCAAACTCTTTGGATACAGACATGGATGGCGACGGAATTCCAAACTACTTAGACGGTGACACTGATGGAGACGGAGTACCTAACGATATTGACCTAGACGATGATGGAGATGGAATTCCTGACTTGCTCGACCCAACGCCTCGAGGCACACATGGTGACCGAGGAAGTGATTTGTTGGTTCTGGGTCAAGAAGCTACCCCACCAAACGACGCAATAGTACGCTATCATGAAGGTATTGAGACTGTTTTCGCAAGGCAGATTCGCCGAAACACAGCTTTCGCCGAGAGGTATGGATATACTGGGGGAGACATGGTCAACTTTGCTTGGAACCTGGCGCACACATTTGCTAAATTCTATTTCGGATACATCAACGAATCAAACCTGGAAGTTCGAGTTTCCGCACCAGATGTTTCTGCGTACGAATTACGACAAGTGTCCAACACACTGGTTGTGTATGAGTATTACAAAAATGTGATAGTTGATATCAGGAGTAAGACAGTGGAGTTTAAAAACAAGAATCCGTACGAATATTATTTCCGCAGAATTTTCCGATAAAAGTTTCCGTAAAATATAGTTTTTGTTTCCTTGGTTTGCTACAATGATTAAGTATTTGCATTAATGAAAGCTATCAAGAAAAACTTTTGGTTAAAAGTCGCACTCGGAACATTATTCCTTGCTGTTTTTCTTGTGCCTGTAAGTTTCAAGAAAGAAAACAGCAATGATTTTATATCTCTCAAAACTAACACTGCTTACGCTGAAATAGAAAAATTAGTAATACTACCAGTTGATGCAGCTGGCATCACGGCAACCGGTGTCAATTTGACTATTGAAGTTACTGGTCAACCTGGAACAGATGAGAAAATAAGTCTCACCCTTAAAACCAAGTGGAGCCTAATAAACACCTGGGCTATTCCTGACACCATGATTGACAAGACAGCGGCGAGCCAGACAATAAACCTGCCACTTCAATACAACTTCGACAAAGACACAATTTATCAAATTACTGTTTTTAAACCAGACAATTCTGTTATTTCCAACACTGTAGAATTCAAAGGGGATGGTAGTGCGATAGACAACAATGGTGGACCGGCTGGTACCACCTCAACAGGACAGAACCCTATTCCACAGAAACCATCCCTTGATATTGGTTGTGGTTATCACCCAGAAACCTGGTTTACAAAATGCCCTGTACTTTTTTTGTATAATTTTATATACGAACCTATTTCTTATCTAACAACTCTAGCGGCAAAATTTCTAGACTTCTTTGTGTATTATTCGATCAGCAGTGACGCATATCGTAGTGGTTTCGTAGAAAAAGCCTGGAGTGTTGTCCGAGACATTTCCAATATGTTTTTTATCATCGCGCTTCTGTATATTGCAATAAAAACAATACTGCAGATGAATACAAGCGATAACAAGAGAGCCATTGGATACATAATCATGATAGCCCTTTTAATAAACTTCAGTTTGTTTGCTACACGAGTGGTGATAGATGCATCGAACATCTTGGCTCGGGTGTTTTATAACAACATCACTCCGTATGACGAAAACGGTACGGCAATTCCCCCAAATAGCAACAAACCAAAATCAGTATCTGTGGGATTGGTTCGAACTTTTGAACCACAAAAGGTGATTAGTGATCCAAAGACCAATACTGCCCAGTTTGCTATCGTAACAATAATCTTCATAATACTTCTTGTTTACATGATTTTGATGTTTATCTCGATATCTATGCTTTTCCTGGGACGAGTTGCTGGACTTTGGATGGCGATGATGTTTTCACCTCTAGCCTTCACCTCAGTCGCTATGCCTTTCTCGATTCCTAAATTCAGTTTCAAAGAATGGAAGACTGACCTATTTAAGTTAGCTTTTATGGCGCCTATTTATGCTTTCTTCCTTTATGTCATTATTCTATTTGGAGGATTTTTGGAAGCAATTCAGTATGATACAGCCAATACTGCTTCTGGCCCGAACGGTTGGTTGGATGCTCTGATGAAAAACATAATTCCTTTTATGTTGATATTTGCATTACTCAAGGAGGCCAAATCTATAACCAAAGACTATGCTGGTAAAATGGGTGAGACGTTCAACAGCGCTGGAGCAGTGGTGGGTGGTTTGGCTCTGGGCGCAGCCACTGGAGGCTTGGCGATGGCTGGACGCGCATCGTTGGGTCGCGCTGGTTCTTGGATAGCTAGAAACACCAGTAAAGATACTTTTGGAGGCAGGGTTGCTAACAGGCTTGGTAGAAGAATGGGTACTGGTAGTTGGGATGCTCGTAATGTAAAAGTTTTCGGTAAAGGACTCTCTAATACTGGTCTCAAAAATCTAAACACTGTTAGTACTCCAAAGGCAGGTGGTTGGGAAAAGATTCGCGAAGATAAGAAACAAAAGAGATTAAAACGCGCAGAAGAAGTCAGTAAGGTTGGATACGGGGAAGGGGTGGCTAAGGATTTGCGTAAAGCTGAGTTAGATCTACACACACTTCTAGACGAAAACAAATCGAAACTTGAATCTTTAGACAAAGACATTGCAGGGGCAAGGCAAAAACTGCAAGACGCAAAAACAGCAGATGATGGTAGCACAGCATCAAAATACAAAATAGCTAAATACAACGAGCAAATAAAGGTGTTTAATAAACAAAAAACAGCTCTTAGAAAAGGAGTAGATATTAAGATGGATTATATTGATTTCGATGAAAATGATGCAGTTGTATCAAAAAGCATAGATGAAAAATACGCTAGCATTAAGGTTGGAGGAAAATCAATTCATGACTTAGAAACAGATATTGTTCCTAAGGCTAGAAAAGCTGTGAGAGATAAAGAGAAAAAACGAAAGCTCGCTTACGCTGACAGACTAAGTATGCGATTCTGGTCGGATGGGGCGAAAGAAGTAGCACATAAAGTACGTTCAGGAGCTATCTACGAAAACAAAACAGCTTAAAACAAAAACATGACTGATAAATTAAAAGAAACAATTGAAGAAGAAGTAGTTAAAATGCCTAGAGAATTCCAGGAAGCTTTTACAGCGTCAAACTGGATACCTGTCTCCGAAGACATTGCGCGCAAATACAAACTGTATTTGGATGAAGAGATAAATAAATTCCAAGCAGAAGTTTTTTTGGTTCTATCTGGTGTTGTTCAATTCGAACTACTTTCTGTGAACATAGAAAACGAACTTGGTTTGAGCAAAGAAGAAGCAGAAAAAATAGAAGGGGAAGTACTTGAAAGAGTAATTTTTCCTTTTTCCAGTAACCTGGAATCCAAGGCAGAGTGGAAAATGGATATTAAGAATTCAAAATGGGATCAAAATCTTGATTTTATAACGTCAGGAGGGGACTACTCAGCTTTTCTGGATATTAAAAAAAGTTCCCCAGATCTAACAACAACGGAAACAAAATCAGAAACAAACCAGAGCAATCCAAGTGTTTAAGTGTTAAAATAATCTTATGGATAATACAATCGATTTACTAAAAATGAAGATAGAGCGAGCCCGAGAAGTACTACCACCGGAAACCTTGGTAGCGATTGATGCTGTGCCTTGGCGAGAAGTCATATATAACATGCGTGAAAGGAAAGGGTTCAACTTGACTCAACTAGAAGATCTGGAACTTGAGACTGAGTTGGTGCTTTGTGGTCTTGTTCCACCAGAGAAATATCCAAACGAACTAGCCACCAGGATGGGACTCAGCCTACCTCAGGTCACAGTATTGGTTGAAGAAATGAACGATTTGGTGTTCAAGAAAATCCGCGAGGAGTTAGTAAAAAAAATTAGTAGTAACAAGGCTTTGGGCTTGGATACCAAAACCCCAATACCTAGTAATAATTTTGTAAACACAGAAGACGCCAACCAAAGGACTGTGGATATCAAAGTAATAAAGCAAGCCATCGCTCGAAAAGAAGAGGATGAGAACAATTTGATCAACTCTATCTTGGGTCAGAAGCTCTCTGGTGCTCATATTTCTCCTCAAACCAAAACAGAGTACTCTTTGGGTAATATATCACGAGCAGAAGAACCAAAAACAACCGCAAAAAGTAGTTCTGTGGATCCTTATCGGATGAATCCAGGGGAATAAAACTCTTTTTTATTTAAAATATTGTATACTAATATAAGTCGCAAGACTGAATCTAATAATGCAATTCAAGGTTCCACAATTCTTGGATATTGAGGATAAACTTTTTGGGCCTTTTACTTTCAGCGAGTTCGTATACTTGGCTGGAGGAGCAGGACTTTGTTATGTGGTATACAAAGCCCTGGGTCTTTTGCTTGGCTTGATACCCATAGCGGCCATCGCCGGACTCGCGGTAGCTTTAGTGTTTTACAAACCCAACGACAAGCCCTTGGTCAACATGATCGAAGCTGGCATCAAATACGCAGCTCAAAGCAAACTGTACATCTGGAAGCGAAGAGTTGTGAAATCTACTACCAAAACTCCTGCTCCTAGCCACAGAAACCCACAAACCATAAACGTAAGCCCGGAACATACCATCAAATTAACTGGTAGCAAACTTCGAGATTTAGCTTGGAGTTTAGATATTTTAGACACAAAAAAAGAAGGCACCAATGGCAATTAACGCACGCACAACTCAAGAGTTCATACCAATCAAAGAAGTCCGTGATGGTGTTGTTGTTTTAAAAGACGGCGGTCTTCGAGCTATCATTCTAGCGAACTCTATTAACCTTTCTTTGAAATCTGAAGATGAACAGAAGGCTACAATCATGCAGTTTCAATCACTTTTAAATACTTTGGATTTCCCGATCCAGATATCTGTCCAATCTCGTCGGCTAGACATACGTCCATATTTGCTTTTGCTTGAAAACAGAATGAAGGTTCAAACCGAACCCTTGCTCAAGCTCCAAACCAAAGAATATATGGAGTTTATCAAGAACTTTACTGATACCGTCAGCATCATGACCAAAAACTTCTTCATTGTTGTACCTTTCACTCAAACAGCATTACCAACTAGCGGGGGTGGTGATTTCTTTAGTTTCTTTTCCAAAAAAACAAAGAGCGAACTAACGAAAGTAGCCGAGATGGATTTCGAAGAAAAGCGTTCTCAACTCGAACAGAGGGTGGGGGTAGTGGAGCAAGGGTTAGCGAGTTGTGGAATCAAATCAATCCAGTTAGGCAGTGAAGAAGTAGTGGAAGCCTTTTACAAAGTTTTTAACCCTGGTGAATCTCAAGGTAAAATTGACCTTGGAGAAATCAAATAACAATGGGAATTTTTGATACAATTTTGGGTAAAAAGAAAGAAGAGATTAGTACAACTAATGCTTCTATTATGCCGATCTTGCCGGAGGAAATCTATGAATCCGCGACCCTCGAATTACAAGACGTCATAGCACCCTCAGCGCTTAAAATCGAACCGAAATCCATAAACCTAGGGGAGAAGATCGCTCGTACATTTTTCATCATATCTTATCCTAGGTTTCTATCAGACAACTGGTTCTCGCCGATAGTGAATTTGGACAAAGTATTCGATGTCGCTATTTTCGTCCACCCGATCGACACCTCACTAGCGCTACGTCAATTCCAAAAGAAAGTAGCCGAAGTGCAGAGCCAGATAAATGTCCGCGAATCCCGTGGAGTGGTGCGCGACCCCATGCTCGATACTGCGTACCAAGACCTAGAGTCTCTACGTGACAACCTAATTCAAGCTCAAGAAAAGCTGTTTGATGTTGGAATCTATATCACTATCTACGCAGACAACGAACTTGAACTCTATAAAATCGAAAATGAAATCAAGTCTATATTGGAATCAAAGTTGGTATATATAAAACCAGCACTTTTCCAACAAGAAGATGGATTTAAAAGTGTTATTCCGATAGGCACAGACTTTTTGAATATCAACCAGAAATTAAATTCAGAACCGCTTTCAAGTGTTTTCCCATTCGTTTCTTTCGACTTAACATCTGACAGAGGTATCCTCTACGGTATCAACCGCCACAACTCGTCTTTGGTGATCTTTGATCGTTTCTCTCTCGAGAACTATAACTCGGTTACTTTTGCCAAGTCAGGTAGTGGTAAAAGTTACGCCACCAAGCTCGAGATATTGCGGTCACTTATGTTCGACGTTGATGTTATCGTCATAGACCCGGAAAGGGAATATGAATTCTTGTCAGAAGCAGTCGGTGGTAGGTATTTCAACATCTCACTTTCATCCGACCACCACATCAACCCTTTTGATTTACCAATACCCAGAGAAGACGAAACTCCAGAAGATGTGCTACGTTCAAACATCATCAACCTGGTTGGCTTGTTTCGGTTAATGCTCGGAGGATTAACCCCAGAAGAAGACGCTTTGGTTGACCGGGCAATCTCTGAGACTTATGCCATCAAAGATATAACCCCTAACTCCGACTTTGCCAATATTGAACCACCACTACTATCAGACTTTGAAATGGTGCTCTCTGGTATGGAAGGGTCCGAATCCGTCGTACAACGTCTGGTTAAATACACTCGTGGATCTTGGTCTACTTTCATTAATAGGCCTTCGAACGTTGATATCAACAAGAAGTTTGTAGTCTTTTCGGTGCGAGATATGGAAGACGAATTAAAACCGATCGCCATGTACATCGTAACCCACTATATCTGGAATACTATTAGAAAAAACCTAAAGAAACGCTTGTTGGTGGTGGATGAGGCTTGGTGGATGATGAAATCAGAAGATACTGCTTCGTTTTTGTATTCGTTGGCCAAAAGAGGACGTAAATACTACTTGGGTTTGGCTACTATTACCCAGGACGCCGCAGACTTCATGAAGTCTCCATACGGAGTACCTATTATCACCAACTCTTCAATTCAAATACTGCTGAAACAGTCTCCGAGTACTATTGAAATCCTCCAAAAGACATTTAACCTAACTGACGAAGAAAAATACTTGCTCTTGGAGTCTGGTGTAGGTGAAGGGATATTCTTTGCTGGCTTAAAACACGTTGCCATCAAGATAGTGGCATCTTATACCGAAGACCAAATCATCACTTCAGATCCTTCACAAATATTATCAATCAAAAAATCGAAGGATGACCTCGAATCCCTCTCTGGTAAGTCTTAAAAGATGATATAATAATTGAGAGTATGTTAAAGTCACATTTTTTCTTAAAAACAATTCTTGCGATCGTTTTCTTAGCTTTGGTTTTCTTTCTGCCTTTTTCTACCACCCGAGCCCAAGTACAAGAAACTGATGTTTCGATCGGAGTGAATCCAACCTACCCAAAACCAGGGGAGAGTGTGGTTGTGACTTTAAACAGTTTTACCGTCAAACTAGACAAAGCTTTTATTATTTGGTCGGTGAACGGTGTTGAACGCGCCAATGGCGTCGGCAAGAAAAGTTTTTCTTTTAATCTCGATCCTTTCAGTTCAAAAACACAGGTTTCTGCTTCTGTATCAAACGTGGCTGGTGATACTATCACTAAAAATATTTTCATAAACTCAGTAGATGTGGATGTACTTTGGGAAGCGGTAGATTCGTATGTTCCACCTTTTTATCGCGGTAAAGCACTCGGTGTCCGTGAAGGTAATTTCAAAATTGTGGTTATTCCAAATATTATTTCCTCTCGTGGAAAACTAAGCCCAGGTAACCTTTCTTATAACTGGAAAAAGGACGGGGCTGTTCAGGTTTCAGTCTCTGGTTTTGGTAAAGATTCTTTTGTTTACAAAAATAGTTACCTGGACGAAAGCAACGAAATACAAGTCGAGATATCTGACGTTGAAAGCAAAACCAAAACTGGTAGCAAGATCACCATACCAACCCTATCTAAACCGGAAATATTTTTCTATCGCAGAGACCCAAAGCTCGGACTAGCCCTTGAAAAAACAATTGTAGACGGATACTCTCTAGGAGAAACTCCTGAAACTATCGTTGCAGTACCATACTTTTTCTCACCCAAAAACCTAAATTCTCAAATACTTAGTTTTAATTGGTCATCTGGAGGAGAGGGTATAAAACCAAACCGAAACAGAAACGAGGTCACAGTAGTTGCACCAAAAGGTAGCAGTGGTGGCACAGAGCTAAAAGTGGTGATTGAAAACAAAGGTAGTTTATTCCAAACTTTAGAGAAAAAATTAAATGTTACTTTTTAAAACAAAAAAAATAATCAGCTTGGCTTTGTTGGTTTTCATGCTTTTTGCTTTTTCTTTCTCTTTGGTTGGAGCTCAGGATCCTGATCCAACCACTCTCACAGACACACAAAACCAAGGAGGTGACACTACGAGTACTTACAAACTGCTTGAGCCATTGGGTACACCAAACGGCAACCTGACCGAATTCACCACTGGTGACCCGTGTCCGTTTGTGCGTTATTTGAACATTGTTATAGAAATATTCCTTGGGATATGTGCAGTGCTCGCGATGATTATGATCATCGGTGGGGGATTTGAATATGTAACTAGCGAGCTTCCATCTGCTAAAGGTAACGGTAAAGCAAGAATAACCAACGCAGTTTTTGGTTTCATTATCGCCCTAGCTGGTTATGTGCTTTTGAACACAGTGAACCCCAAACTCCTAGACCTTTGTCCGAAAATACCCCAAGCAGTTTTAACTGTAGGCCCAGATGCTGGTGACGGTACTGTGGATTCAAATTGTGCCGCGGGAAATGCTACGTATGACACGAGTGTTCCTATGACAGCAGCTCTTGGTCCTGCAATTGAAAAACTACAAAATGGGTGGACAATTTCTAAAATAAACGTCTATTCAAATGGAAGCGTACAAATTGATTTAATGAAGGATGGACAACTTGATAATAGTACCTTTATTGGAATGTCACCTGGATTAAACGGTTTTGCTCCTCTTGGAACAGCAGTATCTGGAGACAAGAAAACACCTCTTGGAGACTTCTTTATAAACGGTATTAACTATACTCCAGGTAAAGCTCAGTGTAGCCAAACAGGATCTAATATGGGAGCCGCTTTTTGGAACCTAGGTCCAATGACTAGGGGTATTGGTATTCACGGTAACGCAACTGGTACACTGTCTAATACAAATGGATGTGTTCGTCTTACAAATGCAGACATTTTAGCATTACAACCTTATATACATAACGGTATCCCGGTAATAATTCAATAAAATTTATGTCCAAAAGAAATATTATACTTTTATTTATACTTCTCGTGATTCTAGCTCTTGTGGCTATGGTATCTAGAGCTCCGAAGCTTGAAGTGGAAACTGATTCTGGGAATTCTGGAAACAATTTTTTCAGTAACTTTTTTAGGTTTCCAGGACAAGGGAACAAAAATCCCTCCACTGGTGGAGGCAAAACAACTGGCACAGACACAGCTGACAATGAATACGTAGTAGAGGAAATGCTTTCTTTACGTAAAGTTTCTTCTATGCCGGTAGCTGGTTTCGGAGTATTCGACAAAGAAATCTACACTTACGTAACAGCACCAGAAAAACCAGCCGATGTGCCTGAATCAGAAGACAAAACAACACCAAATACCAAAACACCGAAAACTGTGCCTGTAGCCCCAGAGACAGAGTTTCAGACCACTGTACGCTATGTGGACAAGGGTACTGGCAACATCTACCAAAGCGAAGCAGGCAAGGTTGATGAAAGAAAATTCTCAGAAATAATAATGCCTGGAATTGCTGAAGCATTCTTTGGTAAAAAAGGATCTGCTGTAATACTGCGATACCTACAACCAAACACTGAAATCATTGAGACTTTTATTCGAGAATTTCCAGAAGAAGTATTGGGTGCCGATGTGAGTTCAGAAGGAGAGGTGACTGGAAACTTTTTACCGCAAAACATTGTTGATGTTTCTGTCTCCGGAGATGGGGAAAGTGTCTTTTATATATCCAATATCAAATCAGTTGCCTATGGTGTGGTGACCAATACCTCTGGTGCTAACAAAACCCAAGTATTTACATCACCCTATACCGAATGGTTGGCCCAGTGGCCTAACAAAAGTCTTATAACAGTAACCACTAAACCTGCTTCAGGTATACCTGGTTTCGTGTATGGCATTAATCCAAACATGAAAGATTTTAATAAAATTATGGGTGGGGTGAATGGTTTAACCACCTTGACGAGTCCTAACGGTAAATTAGTTTTATTTGGCGACGATCGATTAAATCTATCTATCCTAAACCGTGAAACAGGGGAGTCTAAAAACACAAATCTGAGGACCTTGCCAGAGAAATGTGTTTGGGGTTACGACAATGAAGTGGTTTTCTGTGGTGTTCCTCAATTCACTCCTTTTGGTAACTATCCAGACTCGTGGTACAAAGGACAAACCTCTTTTGCCGATAGCATCTGGCAAATATCTGTAAATGATATTGGTAACAACCAAGTAATATCGAACCCTATAACCGAAGTGAGCGAGAGTTTGGATGTTATTCGTCCAACTTTGAGTACCGACGGAAAATACTTATTTTTCATAAACAAAAAAAGCCCCTATCTATGGGAGCTTCGATTGAAGTAAACTTTAAAACTAAAATCCTCCAGTGTATTTAATCACAACTCTACGGGTCCTACCCATACCGTCTGATTCTGTTTTCAAATCTGTAGCATCAGACAACAACTCATGCACAAGGCGTCTTTCGTAAGCAGACATTGGTTCTAATTCCACACTTGATTTAAAATAACGAGCTCTCTCTGCCATCATGTGTACAAGGCTTCGAAGAGCTTCTATTTTTTTCTTTTGAAACCCGTTCATGTCCACCACCAAACCAACCTCCTCTGGAGATTCTGGGTTAGCTTTTTTCTTTTCTACTATTCGTCTGACGATATGATTTAGCGCGCTTAAACCTTCTCCTTCGTGAGTTAAAAATGAGTGCGCATTTGAAATCTCAACCGAGAAACACCTATTGCCAAGCTTTTCATCCAACACGCATTCAGTAACCGAAACATCACCAGAGACTAATTTTGTCTTCTCGAGTAGTTCTTTTATTAGGTTTTGGATTTCTGTTTTATCCATATTATTTGGTTTGTGTTGCGTGCCTGCGTGCTAGGTAAATCTGTTGTAGAGTAGCAAAAATATTACTGATAAACAAGTACAAAGCTATTGCTCCGGAGATGCTGTAGGCGATGAACCCTAGGATTATTGGGAAAACGTATTTCATTTGAATTTGTAAGCTTTTCTGGAAGCTCTCACCGAAAGTACCTTTGTTGTTGGTTTGTGGTGGTTTTGGCATAAAATACGCTTGTATAAACTGCGAGACGCCTGCCAAGATAGCTAAAGGCAAACTCTTGCTGTTCATATCTAAAAATCCCAAGAACATGCTGTTTATCTTCTCAGGGTTAGGGGTGAAGGTATACAGAATATCACTATTAAAGTTAATTCCTCGGTAAAAAGAATAGTATAAAGCGAAAATGATTGGAATTTGTATTAAAACAAGCAGACACCCAGAAAAAGGATTGGTTTTGTTTTGTTTATATAGTTCGAAGGTTAAACGAGCTTGTTCTTCTTTGCTTTTACCAGAGGCCTTAATTTTCTCAATTTCTGGTTGAATTAAAGCCATTTTGGCTTGGCTTTTGATTGATTTACTAGCAAGTGGCATTAGGACTACTTTTACTAGAACAGTAAGTAAAATAATCGCCAAACCAACATCACCTCCAGGAATTACAGACACAAAAAAAGCGAGTAGGTTTACGAGTGGTTTATAAAGTAGGGTTTCCCAAAGACTATGTAACATGGAGACATTCTATACCAAAAACCCGAAAAATCAAAACGTAAAAAACCTAGGGTAAATTATCTATATGATTCTTCTGCCATGGATGGCAACGTAAAATACGCCTAAAACCCAAATATAACCCTTTTAGGGAACCATATTTGTTTATGGCGCTCTTGGTGTACTCTGAACAGGTGGGGTAAAACACACAAGATCCATTTTTGAGCGGACTTATGTATTTTTGATATAAATCAATTAATTTTATTAAAAATTTTTTCAAATTCGTTTTGTAGGTTACTTTTTGATACTTCTTTTTGTTTCAATGTGAAAACCCCTTCAAAACCATGAGGTAGTTTATGGAAAAAGGGGAGAATAGCGTTATACCCCATTCTTTTAAGGCTATTTCTCCTGTTTGCTAGTTTCTCAACCTTTTTAGGGACTATAAAAGACACCTTTTTGGGCTTATTTTCTTCGTTTTTGGTGTATTTTAAGAAGAAAAATGGGTTAGAAAAAACAGAGCCCTTTTTAAACAAGCTCTCTATTTCTTGTTTTGTGGCTCTGTTTTTCTTTGGTAGCATTTAACCTTTATGAAACCTTCTTTTTTACTGCGAGTTTTGCTCTACCTTTCCTTCGGCGTCGCAAAAGAACCTTTTGTCCATTCTTGGTCTTGGTTCTAACCAAGAAACCGTGGGTTTTGGCTCTTTTTCGCTTTTTAGGGTTGTATGTTTGAGACATGCTAGGAGTATATGGCAAAATATAGTTAAAGTCAAAATTTTCAAATTTAGTGTTTTGGTTTATTAACATCTTTTCAACAGGGTTCCCAACTTTTTTTGGTTTGTGGATACATAGGCAAACTAGTATAATTTGACCCATAATGGATACCAAACAACTTTGGAAGAATTGCTTATCTGAGATTGAATTGTCTGTTTCGAAAGCTAATTTCAGTACCTGGTTTAAAAACACCAGTATAGTTAAAGAAGACGGGGGAGTGGTTTATATTGGGGTGCCAAATGAATTCGTTAGGGATTGGTTAAAAAATAAATACCACAAACTTATTTCAAAGGTTATCGCTGATACTTTTGAAACCATGCGTGCGGTTGAATATATCATCAGCAAAGCTGATACCTCTAAACCTGAAGTGGTTTCAGTGACTATTGAAAGCAATACCACTCAAGAACTACCTTTAAAAGACTTATATGTGAACCCAGATGATAATTTAAACCCTCGGTACCGTTTTGATTCTTTTATTGTTGGTGGTTTCAATGAACTCGCTTATGCTGCTGCTCAGGCAATAGTTGATTCTCCTGGTACAAAATACAACCCTTTCTTTGTTTACGGCAATACCGGTCTTGGTAAAACACACCTACTCCAAGCAGTAGGGCATGGTATTCGAGAAAAATACCAAAACAAAAAGGTTTACTACTTAACCTTAGAAAAATTTGCGACTGATTTTATAAACTCCTTACAAAGCAACAAAGCAAACTCTTTTAAAGAAAAGTATCGCAAGTACGACTTGCTGATTATTGACGATATTCAGTTTATCGGCAAAATGGAGAAAATCCAAGAAGAATTATTCCACACCTTCAATACTTTCTATGAAAACAACAAGCAAATCATCTTTTCCTCTGACAAACACCCAAACTACATCCCAGAGCTCGCAGATCGTTTAAAATCTAGGTTTGCAGCGGGTATGATAGTGGATGTCTCTGAGCCTGAATACGAATCTAGGCTCGCTATACTAAAATTCAAGATGGGTGACCAAGGAGTTGATCTTGATCCAGATAGTCTGGATTATATCGCTTCTTCGGTTCATGGAAACATCCGAGAATTAGAGGGTTCTTTGAACTCTATTGCTTGCCAAGCAAAACTAAAAGGTAAACCTCTTTCTTTGGTTGAGATAAAAAATATTCTCAAAAACAATATCAAACCAAAAAGGAATGTAGCTATTAAAGACGTGGTTAAAGTTGTTAGTGACCACTACAACATCGAAGAAATGGCTGTTTACGACAAAACCAGAAGAAAAGAGATTGTTAGAGCTCGCCAACTTATTATGTACATTCTAAGAGAAGATTTTAATGTTTCTTATCCTTTGATTGGGCAGAAACTTGGAGGAAAAGATCACACCACAGTTATACACTCATATTTAAAAATAAAAGAGGATTTAAAAAACGATCCACAATTATTACAGGAGTTGGAACAGATTCGTATTATGTTTAAATAGCTGTTTATAAGTATGTGTATAATGTTTTATTCAGAGTTAATTTAAAGTGAGTAAACAAGGGTTTAGTTTAGGATTTCAAAAGTAGTGTGTATAAGTATGACAAGATATTAAGTACCAATGAAAAGCATTTTCCAAAAATACTTATACTGAGCTTCACAGTTTTAGTTATCCACTTATCAACAAGACTAATAGTATTAATAGATTAAATATATAAAATATAAACACAATGAAACTAGAATGCAGTGTGGAGAAAATAAAAAATGCTATTTCGTTAACTGAACGGATAACCGGAGGAAACTTAACCCTACCTGTTTTAAATTCAATTCTTTTTATTGCTAGTGGTAAAACCTTAAAACTAAGATCAACAAACCTATCTTTAGGAATCGAAGTTGAGATACCAGCTAAAATAGAACAAGAGGGAATTGTTGCTGTTCCTGGTGTTGCTCTCTCAAATACTTTTTCTAACATTATGGGCACCGACAGCGTTGTTTTAGAAGGGGATAATGGTAATCTGACTGTTAAAACCAAAAAAAGTAAAATGCGGTTTAAAGGATCAGCTCACGAGGATTTCCCAACAATTCCTTTGGTTGATGGTGATAGTTTTGAAATAGAAGGTAAAAAATTAGTAGAAGGTATTAAGTCTGTTTATTACAGTTCTTCGTTGACTGACATAAAACCAGAAATATCTAGTGTTTATATTTATAAAGATGAAAACAACCTAGTTTTCGTTTCCACAGATTCTTTTCGATTAGCTGAAAAGAAAATAAAGATCAAAAAAGATTTTGATCTACCTGGGATATTAATACCATACAAAAACATACCAGAGATTATAAGAATTTTTTCTGAGGTTGGTGGAGATATTCTTGTTAATTTTAATAAAAACCAAATATCCTTCTCAGCTTCCAGTGTTTACTTAACCTCGAGGGTGGTAAATGGTGTTTTTCCTGATTATCGACAAATTATTCCAAAGAGTTTTACTACCGAAGCCGTGTTACTTAAACAAGACTTGTTAAACGCTTTAAAACTATCAAATACATTTTCTGATAAATTCAACCAATTAAATTTAAAAATAAACACAAAAGATAAGTCTTTTGAGTTAGATTCAGAAAACACCAATATTGGAGAAAATAAGACCCAAATTGACGCAGCTTTGTCCGGAGTGGATGTAGAGCTCAGTTTTAATTATAAATACTTCCTAGACTGCTTCTCGTCGCTTACAACAGATAGTGTTAGTATTCGTCTAAACGACGGAGGGAAGCCAATAGTAATCCAACCTATCTCAGACACTTCTTTTACTTATTTAATAATGCCAATGAATAAATGATAGAAATCAAAGATTTACTATCTAGATTCGAAAAAATACTCGGACACGAGGTGGTAAAAATTGGTCTAATTCAAGATACAATCAAGGATTTTGTAGGAATAGATATAGCTAAAGATAATATTAAAATTAAAAGTACAACTTTAGTTTTAAACATAAAGCCGATCTATAAAAATGAGATACTTTTAAAAAAAGATTTAATCTTAGAAAGTTTTGAAAAACACGGTTTAAAAATAAAGGAAATACGTTAGTTTTTTATTTTTAAAACAGAAGTCAACTCAATTTTATTAAACGCAGAGTCATAAGCAATAACTCGAAGTTCGTTTTCGTTACGTAGGTTTTCTAACTCACCAGGAATAAAAGAAAAGTTCGCCGATTTAGAATTACCAATATAAACACCATTAATAAACACATCAATTCCTTTTATTGGGAAAGAACTGTTACCTGAAACAGAAACATTTACCACTTCTTCTGGTGAATAGGTTTTATTTGGGTCAGGTTCAACTAGGTTTATGTTTAACGATGATTGCTCAGTGTGAATATTGTCGTAAAAATTAGGTTTACTGTTGTAGGAAATAGTAGGGTATTTGTAAGAATTTTGAGACCACCAATTTAGAATAGGTGTTTCCCAGTTGTTGTACTGATTGTTTTTCTCCGGGTTACTTGGTGATGGTCCGGTTATGTTGTTTCGATCTACCCAGTGAAGTATTGTGTGAACATTGGTTATGATTTTCTCTTGTCTGGTTTCTTTTGGGGTGAAAGGTGTTGCGAGTCCTCCTGAAACACTATCAATAAAGAAGTTTTCATTACCTTGCCAGTAACCACGAAGAGCTGGTTTTATATTTTCTGGATCAGTATATAAATCAGGATTTTCAAAATTTTCTTTAGGAATTTTGGTTAAAGCAAAATTCATAAATTTATTCCAGATTGGTCCAGCCAAAGCCGATCCTCCTTTTTTCATAGGTTTATTATCGTTATTTCCAGCCCAGACACCAACCACAATATTTGGACTATAACCAACCAACCAAGCGTCTTTGTTGTTGTTGGTGGTACCAGTTTTTGCAGCAACATCGAAACCAGGAATGTTTAAACTGGAATTGGCTCCGAAAGTTGGAATTCTAGATTGATTGTCCGACAAAATATCAGAAATAATTAGAGCAGTATTTTTAGATAAAACTTCTTTTTGATTAGGAATGTATTCTTCAAGAGTGCTTCCGTTCATGTCTTCTACTTTTAAAACCCCAGCTGTTTTGTTTTTTACTCCATTGTCTGCAAAAACACCATAGGCTGAAGTTATTTCGAGTAGGGTTACTTCACCGCCTCCGATTACCAGGGTTAAACCATAACGTCCTATGTCAGAGAGGGTAGTGATACCCATCTCCTCAGCTGTTTTTAGCGAATCTTGTAATCCAGATAAGTAAAACAATTTAACCGCAGGTATGTTTATAGATTGAGCTAGAGCTTCGCGTAGACTCAGTGGGCCACGGAACTTACCATCATAGTTATCCGGCATATAACATTCGCTTTGTTTGTGTCCAGCCAAGGCTTTACCATACGCGTTACAAGTAGTTTGAAACTCTGTAGGAAGATCAAACAAGACTGTTTCTGGAGTGAAGCCTTTATTAAAAGCGGTCGCATAAATAAATGGTTTGAAAGAAGAACCCGGTTGTCTTTTAGCTAAAGCCACATTGAAATTACCATCAATCGCAGTGTCGAAGTAATCTCTAGACCCAACCATAGAGAGTATTTGGCCTGTTTTAGGGTCGATAGCAACCAAAGCAGCATTGCTTCCATTAAAAGACTTTTCGTTCTGTAGAGCGCCTTCTAACACTGCTTTCTCAGCTTGTTCTTGTAGGGTGTAGTCTAAAGTTGTGGTTACTTTCAGTCCACCGCTTTCTACTATCTCCCCACCATATTTTTCCTCTAAATAATCTTTGATATAAAAAACAAAATGTGGCGCCCGAATTCCAGATACGGCTTTTGGTAGAAAAACCACCACTTCAGCTTTTGCTGTTTCATATTCAGTTTCAGTTATAAAACCAAGCTCTTTCATTCTAGATAAAACCAAATTTTTACGAGAATCTAGTCTAGCTTTATTTTTTCCATAAGGAGAATAGGTTGTTGGAGATTGTGGAATAGCAGCCAAGTAAGCAGCTTCAGCTAATGTTAAATCATAAGCATTTTTACCAAAGTATGTTTTAGTAGCTTCTTGGATACCGTAGATGGTTCCACCATAAGGTACTTCGTTTAAATAAAGTTCCAGAATTTTGTCTTTAGTTAGAACCCGCTCCATTTTGATAGCCAAAACCCATTCTTTTATTTTTCTGGTGTAAGTTTTCTTTTGCACTAATAAAGTATTTTTTACTAACTGTTGGGTTATGGTTGAGCCACCACCACCAATACCAATATTGGTTACGTTTGAGAACAAAGCTCTGAGTATTGATTTGGGACGAACCCCGATGTGGTTATAAAACTCAGAGTCTTCGATCGCGATAGTGGCGTTTTTGATATTTGGCCCCATGTCTTCAAATGGAATACTGGTACGCTTTATGTCCTCATGAATGTCATAGAGCAATACTTCACCAGTACGGTCGAATATTTTAGTTGAGTTGGCAACCTTACGGTCGTTAAAGGCATTAAAATCTGGAATCTTAAGAGAAGCAATCCAGACAAAGATACCAGCGGACACTAATATGAAAATACCAGCAAAAAGCATCAACCAATCACGATTTGGTTTGATTTTTTGGACCTTTTTATATAACCTCTTGGCCTTCCTAAGGAATCTTTTTAGATATAAAAGCACCACCCTATTTTACCTCGAAATCGTGTTATAATCCATACCATGAAGATAATTACAGATGAAAAGAAAGTGGATGAAGTTTTAACCCGCGGGGTCCACGATGTATTTACAAAAGAAGAATTGAAAAAGCAAATGATGAGTGGTAAGCAGTTGCACATAAAACTAGGGACCGACGTAACTGGTTCTTTTTTGCACCTAGGACACTCTGTTATACACCGCAAACTTAGAGATTTTCAAGAATTAGGCCACAAGGTAACTTTGATTATTGGAGATTTCACCACTTTAGTTGGAGACCACTCAGATAAGGTTGATATGCGATCTGAGACCAATAAAAAAGAAATAAAAGAACTCGAGAAGGGGTATCAAAAACAATTTTTCAAAACTGTAAAAGAAAAACAAACAACAGTCAGACACAACTCTGAGTGGTTAAAAGATTTAAACTTCAACGATGTGATACACCTCTCCAAACAATTCACGGTTTCTCAAATGCTTGATCGTGAAGCTTTTATGATTCGTTATAAAAACGGTAAACCAATTGGATTGGATGAATTTATGTATCCACTAATGCAGGGTTATGATTCAGTAGCGCTCAAATGCGACGTAGAACTCGGTGGTACAGATCAAACTTTTAACCTACTAGCCGGTAGGCACCTAATGCCAGTGTTTGGGCAAAAACCACAATGTGCTATTGCGATGAAGTTGCTCTTGGGTTCTGATGGAAGACCAATGGGTAAAAGTCTAAAAAACTTTATTTCGATTGCAGAAGAACCAAACAATATGTATGGAAACATTATGTCTATAGTAGACGATGTTATTTTTGATTATTTTGAATTAGTAACTCGTGTACCAATGGAAGAAATAGCTCAAATGAAAACTAGGGTTAAAAAAGGAGAAAACCCAATGATCTTTAAAAAGATTTTAGCCAAAGAAGTTGTAACTTTTTATCATGGAGATAAAAAAGCCCAAGAAGCCGAAGAAGCATTTTCTAAAACCTTCCAAAAAGGAGAGATCCCAGAAGAAATGGAACAAGTGAAGTTCAAAGAGGGGGAGAGTTTAGCTGATGCTTTGGTCCAATCCAAAGTAATCAAATCTAAAAGTGATTGGAGGAGGTTGGTAGATGAGGGTGCGGTTTCCGAGTTGATCACCAATACCAAAATAACTGACCCACGTTTTATTCCTAAAAAAGGACAAAAGTTTAAAATAGGAAAGAAGCGATTTGTTGAAATAATGTAGAAACTTAAAAAACCCAGCATGCGCTGGGTTTTTTAAGTTTCTAGTGTTTATCTAGTATGCTTCTTCCTCTTCTGCTCCACCAAAAACAAAAGCATCACTGGAATCAACATCATCTAGTAAATCTAAATCATCTAAGCCTGGTTCTTTGTCTAGATTTGGTTCCTTCTCTTCTCCACCAAACCCATCACCCCCACCAACTAAATCATTGTTTTCGTCGTAACTCATTTGCAAAAAATTGAATAAAATTTTTAGCGACCTTTTAACTTGAGTAAAAAGTATCAGAATCTAAATTCCAAAGCAAGGCATCAAATCTAAATCTGTGGAAAACTATTTTTTAAATGCGCAAATCCGGTTAGGGCGATAGCAATAGCATCAAGTTCATCATCAGATTTTTTATTCTGGTCTATGTCTACAAGCATTCGCACCATTTTCAAAACATCCTTTTTGTCTGCTCTGCCGTAGCCAGTAGTAGCTATTTTTACTTGTAGTGGTGTAGCTTCAAAAATTTTTAACTCGGCACTAATAGCCTCGTACATTATTACTCCTCGCGCTTCAGATACATACATGACCGTCTTCTGGTTTGTGGTCATAAAAAGTGTTTCAATAGCTAGTACTTCAGGTTTGTGTTCTTTTATTACTTTTTTTACTTTTTGCCCAAGCAGTAACAATCTTTCAGGAAAGGGGAGTTTAGCACTGGTGTTGAAGCACTCAGAGTAGACAACTACTTCTTTGCCAGTTTTGCCTTTTTCTAAAATAGCTATTCCAAGCCTCTCATATCCAGGATCAATTCCTAATATTTTCATGTTTTTATTATTCCGCATTAGTAAACACATCCTGCACGTCGTCGTTGTTTTCTAGGTCTTCTACAAGTTTGTCTAAGAGTGCCAAATCTTCATCTGAGGCTTCAATTGTTGTGGTTGGTATCCAAACCAATCCTTCTTCTGGGGTAATCTTTTTTTCAAAAGCCCAAGATACCGAACCGATGCCCGCAAAAGCTGTACCATTTTCGGCGAGGATGTGTTTCACATCTTGTGCGGTTCTGTTTTTGCTGTCAGTTAGTGTTTCAATAATTATCCCAACACCCCCTGGGCCATATGCCTCATACATAATGTTTTCCATTACTACGTTTGAATCAGAAGCTTTCTTCAGCGCACGTTCAATGATGTCTTTAGGCATATTCACTTTCTTGGCTTTTTCTATTGCGCTACGTAGTCCAGGGGAGTCTTTGCCACCAGAAAGTTTGGCTTCTACAGAAATAAACCTAGCTAATTTAGAAAAGATCTTACTTTTCTTACCGTCAGTAATTTCTTTCTTGTGTTTAATTTGTGACCACTTATTATGTCCTGCCATAATTGTTAAATTAATTTAGATTGTTTTTCTTCTGGTACATCGAATCCTAAATGCTCATACGCTTTCGTGGTAGCCATACGACCTCGCGCGGTGCGTTCCAAGAGTCCTAGTTGGAGTAGATAGGGCTCTATTACTTCTTCGACTGTGGCTTCTTCTTCGCTCATAGCAGCAGCAATAGTGCCCAGGCCTACCGGGCCACCGTTGAATTTTTCAATCACTATCTCCAAAAACTTTCGATCAGACTGGTTTAAACCCAGTTCGTCTATGGCTAGCATGTTCAGAGCTTCGCGAGTTGTCTTTTGATTCAGTTCCTGTTTGTTAACTTGGGCGAAATCCCGTACGCGTTTCAGGAAGTAGTTTGCTGTGCGGGGAGTGTATCTGCTTCTTTTTGCTATTTCTTCGAGAGCACCATCATCGAGCACTGTGTCTAGTAGTTTACTAGAACGTTCTACTATTTTTTTAATTTCATCGTTGGAATAAAATTCCAGTCGGAATACTCCACCGGAGAATCGGGATCGAAGGGGAGAGGAGACCAAGGCTACGCGGGTAGTGGCTGCAATCATAGTAAATGGTGGCAGGTCGAGCTGAATAGTGCGCGCAGATGGACCTTTACCAATGATGATGTCGAGCACACCGGACTCCATAGCAGGGTAAAGTATTTCTTCTACCATTTTGTTAAGCCTGTGGATTTCGTCAATAAAGAGAATGTCCCCAGCAGAGAGGTTTGTGAGTATTGAAGCTAAGTCACCAACCTTTTCTATGGCTGGCCCAGAAGTTATTTTCATCTGTCGTCCAGTTTCTTTGGCGATTAAGTGGGCGAGGGTGGTTTTGCCTAGTCCTGGGGGGCCATAAAAAAGGATATGCTCTGGTATATGTCCACGTTCTTCAGCAGCCTTGAGTAGGATTTTGACGTTGTCTTTTATGTGTTTTTGGCCAATGTACTCATCCCAAGCCTTGGGGCGCAAGGTTTGGTCTAAGACCCCTTCTTCATTTTTCTCGTTTGAGATACTTGACATTATTTTTTATATATGCTATATTACTGAAAGTTCACATTATTGACAGTTTATCAACAGTGCTGTCCACATTATAACATTTAGTAATATTTTTTAGGAGTTATAATGACGGCAGTTAAAGAGAGCTATAATCTCTAAGCAATCAGCCATCGGTTATACAGTTTTGCGTAGGACGTTCTGGATATTTTTTAATTTTCTGGCACTATCCTTCAAGGAATTGTTACTTCCGGGACAAAGTTCTGGAAGGATTGTTTAGAGATTAGGGCTCTTTTTTTGTTTATAAATCCACCACTCATCCGGTGGATTTTATCGTTTTAGCTATATTTTATATTTTTCGTAGTTTAAACAAAAATCTTTACCGCCAGCTTTGAAGCTCGCATAGGTGTCTTCAATAATCTTGACCGCGTCTTCAGGGTTCTTAACATGAAAAACTAAATCATAATCAGCTTTGTCTAAATAATTCTTATCAAGAGGGTTTTCTTTTATCCAACGCAAAAGTCCTTCCCATTCGTCACCCATGAGTATTATGGGTATGTTGCAAATATGGTGTACTTGCACAAGTTGCCAAGTATAAAAAAGTTCAAGCATGGTACCCAGGCCACCAGGAGCTACTACTACAGCGTTTGATAGAAGCATAAATTCATCGAGTCTTTTTGAAAAGCGATTAAACATTTCTTTATACTCAACCGAGTTGTTAAATTTTTGATGCCAAGGCAATTCAACCCCAATACCAATAGACACCGAATTATTTTTGGCTTTATTTTTTCCAACCATGTGTCCTTCGTTTCCAGCGTGCATAAGTCCTGGCCCGCCACCTGTTACAACATCAATACCAAATTCACCCAGCATTTCTGCTAGACGCTTAACGTCATCATAAATAACATCACCTTGTTCGATGCGGGAACTGCCAAATATCGCTACTCTGAAATTATTATCCGTTTTTTTCTTGAAAGCTCTAAAAATTCTGTTTTTCATATAGCTTCAACTATAAAGTTATTCCTCGCCAAGGTCAACCACACCCGCAACTTCTTCGATAGAAGTAATACCATTTAATATTTTAACAATACCGTCTTGGCGCATAGAAAGTATGCCTTGTAATTTGGCTACGTTCTTGATTTCTCTTTCAGAAGGGTTCTCTGGCATTATTTTTTCTAGGGCTTCATCTGTACGGACAGCTTCGAATATACCCATACGGCCTTTGTATCCAGTGTTGTTGCATTTTTCACAACCAACAGGGTAAAAGAAGCTAAAAGGTTTACTTTTGTCTATTTTGTATTTCTTTAAATCTTTGCCCTCTGCTTCCATACTAGAGATTATTAAATTAATCAAAGTAATTTCACGTTCTTTGGCTGGTTTTTCTATTTTACATTCTGGGCAAAGTTTACGTACCAGACGCTGTGCTATAGACAAAGAAAGAGCCGAAACTAAAATTTTCGGATTTACATGTAGATCAATCAATCGAGGGATAGCACCAGCAGCGTTGTTGGTGTGTAGGGTAGAGAACACCATGTGTCCAGTGAGCGCTGATTGCACCGCCATCTCGGCGGTTTCACCGTCACGGATTTCACCCACCATGATAACGTCTGGGTCCTGACGCAGAGCAGATTTCAACCCTTCAGCAAATCCGTAATTGTCGTCTTCTTTCTTTTGAGTTTGAGTTATACCCCGGAGACGATATTCAACAGGGTCTTCGATGGTGATTATTTTTATTTCCGGAGAGTAAATTCGTCGTAGAAATGCGTAGAGGGTGGTTGTTTTACCGGAACCAGTCGGACCAGTAACCAATATCAAACCAGTTGGTTTGGAAATTTCTTCTTTGATGACATCAAACAAATAACTTTCAATACCGATGTCTTCCAAATCAACTTGGATAGATTTAGGATCCAAAATACGCATAACAATAGACTCCCCATAAGTTCCAGGAATCATAGAAGTACGAATAGACAGTTCTTCTTCGCCTTCTGATATAGCAAAGCGACCATCTTGGGCATTCTTGGCGGTAAGCTTCATACCAGAGATGAGTTTAATTCGAGAGTTTAGTAGTTGGTAGGTGTCGAGTCCAAAAAAGTCTACATCTTGGAGGACTCCGTCTAGGCGTAGTCTCAAACGTCCACGATCCTTTTCAGGTTCGATGTGTACGTCAGAAGCCTTGATGGCGATAGCACCAGCCAAGATAATTTCAAGAATTCGAGAAATCTTGTGAGCTTTGTTTGTTTCCATCTCTTTTTTTACCATCTGAGAGATGTCTTGAATGTGTTGGATACTTTCAGCTGTTTTGCGGAGAATCTCAGAAGAAATATCCAAACCACCAACTCGCGAGTTTTCAGCGAGGGATAACTCAATATATCGCTCCCAAACCTTTTCGATACTACCAAGAGACGCCATGTAAAACACAGGGACAAGTCCATGTCGGTCTACTTCTTCTTTGACGCGAGTTTTCAATTCTTCGCTGGGAGAACGCAGGGCCACATAAATATTCTTACCAACCAGTTTAAAAGGCCCAATTTTTAAAGACCGGGCGTCTGTCTCGGGGATAGCTCGCAGGGCTTCGTTATCTATACCAATTCGATACAAGTCTACATACGGCAAGCTGTACTTGGTTTCAGCGAGCATGGCTACCAATTGTTCTTCTTCAACTCTTCGCAATTCGTCGAGTTGCCTCTTTTGTTTTTCTTCGTCGAAGTCTGACATTTTGCTTATATTATATAGCAACTTTTCAAAATGGTATAATGCAGCCAATGACCAAGGATAAAAAAACAATAGTTCTGCTCGACTCTCATGCGATAATTCACCGCGCGTATCATGCACTACCAGACTTCCTTTCGTCTCGGGGTGAACCAACCGGAGCCCTTTATGGCCTTGCCAATATGCTGATGAAGATAATCTCGGATTTGAAGCCAGATTATATTGTGGCTTGTTACGATTTGCCAGGTAAAACCTTTCGCCACGAAGTATACGATGACTACAAAGGTAAACGAGCCAAGACTGACGATGCATTGATATTCCAACTAAACAGTTCTCGTAGAATTTTCGAAGCTTTTAATGTCCCAATGTACGACCTACCAGGTTTTGAAGCGGACGATATGTTGGGAACCATTGTTGAGAAACTGAAAAAGGATAAACATATAAACATAATCATCGCTTCTGGAGATATGGATACAATGCAGTTGGTAGATGATAAAAAAGTACAAGTTTATACTTTGAAAAAAGGTATCACTGACACTATTTTGTACGACGAGGGAGCTGTTGTTGACCGTTTTGGTTTTACTCCTGAATTTTTACCAGACTACAAGGGCCTCCGGGGAGATCCATCGGATAACATTATTGGCATAAAAGGTATTGGTGAGAAAACCGCCACAACCCTAATACAGCAATTCGGCACAATAGAAAAAATTTATCAAGCGATCAAAAAAGATGACGCCGAAGTATTTTTCAAAAAATTAGGCATAACCGAAAGAATATTTAAACTACTAAAAGAAGGGGAAGAAGAAGCCTTGTTTTCTAAAACCCTAGCTACTATCCGACGTGACGCACCGATTGATTTCAAACTTCCAGAGAAAACTTTTTGGCAAGATTTCTCTCTAGAGAAAGTTGAGACTGTTTTTAATGACTTGGAATTTCGTAGTCTAATGTCTCGACTCAAGAATTTTAATTATGGTGGTGAATCACGAACCAATTTAGACAATTTTGTAGATGACTTAAAAGTATCAGAAACACAAACAACAGAACCAACAATCAGTGTAGACCCCCTAGAGTTAGAAGAAACCGCCTTAGCTTTATGGCTAGTTAATTCTGATATTTTAAATCCTAAACTAGAAGACATTTTAGGCTTTGCTAAAACCAAAGACTTCAAAACAGCCAAAGACTTTATTTTCGGGAGGCTCAAAGGGGACAACTTGGTTCCGGTTTATGAAGAAATAGAAAAGCCAATCATGCCCATAATTAAAAGCATGCAAGACTATGGAATATTGGTAGATCAAGAATATTTCACCAAACTTGCAGAGGATTACCACCGAGAACTCGACGCAATTTCAAACAAAATTTACAAACTGGCCGGACAAGAGTTCAACATAAATTCTCCGAAACAAATGGGGGAGATTCTTTTTGAGAAACTTGGAATCAAAACCAAAAAGAAAACCACCGGAGGCAAACTGTCCACCAATATTGCAGTTTTAGAAGAGTTAGAAGAAGAATACGAAATAGTTCGGGAGATTATCAAACACCGTGAACTAGCAAAACTGCTGTCTACCTATATCGACCCAATGCCGAAAATGGTGGGGGACGATGGCAGGCTCCATGCCAAATTTCAACAAGCAGGTTCTGCTACAGGGCGATTCTCGAGCACAGAACCCAACCTACAAAATTTACCCATCAAAAGCGAGCTTGGTAAAAAAATCCGTGACGGTTTTGTAGCCGCTAAGGGTTATAAACTACTAGCGTTAGACTATTCTCAAATAGAACTGCGGGTGGTGGCGCTACTTTCAAAAGATGTGAACATGACCGAGATTTTTAAAGATGGCAAAGATATTCATACCGGAGTTGCTTCTCGAGTTTTTGGTGTACCAGCAGGCGAGGTGGATGCGGAAATGCGACGTAAAGCTAAAGTTATAAACTTCGGAATTATTTACGGGATGGGAGTGTCATCTTTGCGTAAGAACTTGGGTGGTACCCGAGAAGAAGCACAGAAGTTTTACGATAACTACTTTCGACAATTTTCTGGGGTAAAGGAATACATGGATGGGGTAAAAGAATTTGCAAAAAAGCACGGCTATACCGAAACTTTGTTTGGACGGAAGCGTCATTTCCCGAACATAAACTCACGAATCCCATTCTTGAAAGCAATGGCTGAACGCACCGCCATCAACGCTCCGGTGCAAGGGACCGCCACCGCTGACATCATTAAATTAGCACTACGATTCGCTCACGAAGATTTAGAAAAAGCAGGACTTCTAGACAAGGCCCACCTAATCCTCCAGATTCACGACGAATTAGTTTACGAAGTAGAAGAAGGGGTATTAGATAAAGCCGCTAAAATTATCAAGGGTGCTATGGAGGCGGTGCTCGAAAGATCGTTCCTCCACTACGAAACCGAAATTCCGCTAATTGTACATTCTGGATCAGGAAACAACCTCGGCGAGGTGAAATAGATTGCTTGACCCCGCCCTTCGCGAAGGGTGGGGTTGACTAACTCCGTAAATACTATATAAAGAACTAGAATCAACCAGCACCTTTCACTTGTCCGTTTTTGGACACAAAAATTTCTAACCATGTTAGATACCAACGCTTTCATGCAAACTCTGCATGATTTTTTCTCACCTTGTTTGGGTGAGTGGTTAAATCACGCATGTATCTTTTTAGCGTATTTTAACGCTCTTGCCCAACTTTTTTATCTTTCCATCACGATTTTCGACAAAAGAGCTGTAGGAATAAAGGAGATAGGTATGTCCATGGTATGGATACCTGTATTGATAGTAGTAGTTTTGGGAGGTATTTATTATAAGAACCTTCACCAGACAGCCGGATTTTTTCTGGCGCTATTATTTCTCTTCATAAACATTCTCATTTCTCTTTTCCGCTATTTTCGTCGTCGGAAAAAACTTAAACGCACGCGGTCATGATTCAGAAAATCATGACCGCTTTTGCATATAAAGTATTTGGGAACTCATCATATTTAATGAGGTGATCTCGCACCAGCACCCAAAAGGTTTCACAGGAGGTTAAATTTAGTGTTTAATAATCCCTCAGAATTTTAGCCACTGTGAGTGCGAGGTTGTCTTTTGCAAAGTTTTTAAAAACTAGCGTTTGGGTAACCTTGTCGTAGTCTACGCTTCTTTTCATGCGTTCAATAAAGTTTTTCATAGATCGACACTGGGTGCTTTTAGCGCCGACATTTGGATTCGATTTGTTTTCATCACAATAATCAAGCCATCTCTCTAGTTGTTCTTCCATTTGCATTATTATCAGATACTTAAAGAAATTATCGGGATAAGTTTCCTTACCTTCACTCAAACAATCCTGGGCTAACACGATAGCATCTATCCTCCTGATACCAACCACGAACCTCATAGCAGACACTTTGCGTTTTCCACCTTTTGCATCTTTGTAGAAGGTGACTTCACTTGTTTCGTGTATGTGCTCTTTGTCCCAACCCCGATTCATTTTAACAGTTAAGGTTTCTATATTAGGAGTCGTGGTTACATCAATACCTACACCTACATGGCCGCTATTTTTTTCAGTAATTACAATATCAACACCACGAATGATGTTATCAAAGTCAGATGCTGGGGTGGCATAAAAATCCGCAAACCATTTATTTATTCTGTCTATAATTAGATGTTCAACTAATTCGGCATAGCGTCTGTCTTCTGTTTTATCAATATGTTTTCTCCTTTCTGAATTGTGTTCAATTTTAATTTTCCTTTTCGAACCAGCAACTGATTCAAGAGCATTTCGGATGTCTAGCCCGGTGTGTTCGGTGCTTTCCGAGAAAGAAGCAACTTCTGGTTTCATATCAGATACATAGGCGAGCTTCTGCTCAAGTTCTCTGATGTTGTCTGGGTTTTTAAAAAAATCAACACGTTCTGGTTGGGGTTGTGGTGCTACAAATTCATTTGGCATACCCGTATAGTATTAGATACAGCCCAGGTATGCAAATACCTCACTCAGGGTGTATAATGTCGGCATGGAACCAGAAGAAAAGGTAGAAAAAGAAGCCAGGCACCTAGTTCACCACACACTGGCCCACTCATATACTGTGTACTTTTTCGTCCTACTTTTCGGGGTAGCCCTCGACATGCTTTTCCCAATCAAGATTTTTAATGCTACCCACATGAACATAGGCCTGGCGCTACTAGTGCTGTCTTCTCTCCTTATTGTCTGGGCCCAGAGAAGCTCGAACCATTTGGCCAAAGTAGAGGACGTTCAAAAGCACCATTTTAATCGCGGTCCATACAAATACACCCGCACACCTACCCACTGGGGTTTGTTTTTCTTGGTACTCGGGTTTGGTTTACTCATCAACGCTTTTTTTATAACCGTACTTACCGTAGTTTCTTTTTTCATAACTAAATTTGTATTTATTAAAGACCAGGAAAACATATTGGAACGTCGTTACGGCGAAGCCTATAAGGAGTACAAAAAGTCGGTAAAGTTTTAACATGATCTATCTTTTTGCGGGCGATGATCCCGAAAGGAAAATAGCTAGTTACGAGAAGTTTGTAAATTCTATTTCGGGTGAAATGGAAGTTTTTCAAGTGGCTCGCAATAACTTCAGTCGGTCCGAGATAGAAAGTTTTTATTCCGGGGCTGGACTTTTCTTTAGTAAATGCTCGGTTGTTTTCTCGGGTATTTTAGAGAGGGAAGACGACAGGGATTTCATATTAGAGAAACTTCCTGAGATGGCCGACTCCTCGAACAACTTTATTTTTTTGGAAAGTAAATTACTGAAACCTGTTTTGGACGCATTCAAAAAGTCCCGAGCCGAGATAAATTATTTTGAATTACCAAAAGAAAAGCATGAAAAATACAACAACTTTATCTTAGCCTATGACTTGAGTGCGAGAGATAAAAAGAATTTATGGATTCACTACCGACAAGCGGTGGACTTGGGCGTAGGGCTCGAAGAGTTGGCTGGGGTTATGTTCTGGAAGGTGAAAGATATGCTTTCCCGGAAGTTTTATGGCAAGTGGAAGAGGGAGGAATTAGAGGCTATATCAGAGAGATTGTCATATCTGTTACCAGAAGCTCGTCGACAAGGCAAAGACGCCGAAACCGTTTTCGAGAAGTTCATACTAGAAATTTTTTAGTGCGCCCAGCAGGAATCGAACCTGCGACCATCTCCTTAAAAGGGAGCTGCTCTACCAGCTGAGCTATGGGCGCGTAGTGTGATAATATAGTAAACGTGTCTCAAAATCAAGGAAGTATCTTTAAATTAGTTAGTGAATTCAAGCCCGATGGTGATCAACCGAAGGCTATTTCGCAGTTGTTGGAAGGTTTAAATAAAGGCATGAAGAAGCAAACCCTGCTCGGGGCTACTGGTACTGGTAAGACTTTTACCATGGCGAATGTTATAAAAGAGCACAACAAACCCACGCTCGTTATAGCCCACAACAAAACCCTCGCTGCCCAGCTCGCCCAGGAGTTCAAAGAATTTTTCCCCGACGCTGCGGTGCATTATTTTGTTTCTTATTACGATTACTATCAACCCGAGGCCTACATGCCAGTGTCGGATACTTATATAGAAAAGGATGCCAGCATAAACAAAGAAATCGATCGTTTGCGACACGCCTCCACCCAAGCACTGCTTACCAGAAAGGACGTCGTTATTGTTGCGTCAGTGTCTTGCATCTATGGTTTAGGTAGTCCCGAAGAATATGAAAAAGTAAATCTTAAACTTGAGACAGGTATGAAGCTCGAGCGAAACACCTTAATGAAAAAGTTGATTGATATTCATTTCAGTCGAACCAATGCTGACCTAACACCGGGCACATTTCGATCTATCGGACCCAAGGTTGAATTTATGCCAGTGTCGGAAAACGTTATGTATTCTGTTGAATTCGGAAACTCGAGGTCGGACCTCAAGGGGTCCCGAGGTCCGACCTCAGAAATTTCTAAAATTAACAAAATTGATCCAGTATCTATGCAGGTTTTAGCTACAGAGAATAATGTCTATATATTCCCAGCGAAGCACTTCATTACCGAGGATGTGAAGGTAAAGAAAGCGCTCGAAAATATAAAAAAGGAATTAGCACTACAACTTAAACAATTTGAAAAAGAGGGCAAACTGCTCGAAGCCGAAAGAATCAAAAGGCGGACTAATTATGACCTAGCTATGATTCGTGAGGTCGGGTATTGTTCAGGGATTGAAAACTATTCTAGGCATCTGTCTGGTAAGAAGGAAGGCGAACCACCAGAGACTTTGTTGTCATATTTTAAAAAAGATTTTCTCACTATTATCGATGAGTCACATGTGACACTTCCTCAGCTCCAAGGTATGTATGCTGGGGATGCTTCTCGTAAAAAAACTTTGGTGGAATATGGATTTCGACTACCTAGTGCAAAGGACAACCGCCCACTCCAATATCCAGAGTTTGAAGAACGTATTGGTCAGGTTATCTACACCAGTGCTACCCCGAGCGAGCAGGAACGAACCCAAAGTGCGCAAATAGTGGAACAAATCATTCGCCCAACAGGGTTGGTTGATCCGGAAACAATTGTGCGACCAGTAGCAGAGAAGGGTGCGTATAAAGGCCAGATACAAGACTTCATTAAAGAAACCGAAGCAACTATCAAGCGAGGTTTCAGGGTTCTTGCTACAACCCTAACCAAAAAAATGGCGGAGGATTTGTCGGTGTATTTGAAAGACAAGAAAATAAAAGCCGAGTATTTGCACAGCGACATCAAGACTTTAGACAGAATACGAATTCTCACTGAGTTTCGAAAAGGGAAGCACGACGTGTTGGTTGGAGTTAACCTCCTGCGTGAAGGCTTAGATTTACCAGAGGTAGCGTTGATTGGAATATTGGATGCTGATAAAGAAGGTTTCTTGCGTTCTGAAACATCGCTCATTCAAACCATCGGCCGTGCTGCGCGTAACTCCGAAGGACGAGTGATACTTTACGCTGACCAGATGACGAAGTCGATGGAAAGCGCCTTGGGGGAGACCAAGCGCCGCCGAGACACCCAACTATCCTACAACAAAAAACACGGTATAACGCCGAAGACGATTCTCAAAAACATCAAAGACATTACTGAGGCTATGGAAAGCGAACACGGCAAGGCGGTGAATGCGGAACTCAACATTGATCTGGAAGTATTCAAGAAAGCTTATGCCAAAGAATTGAAATTAGACCGGAGCAAGATTACCCAAAAGAAAACCAAAGAAGGCAACGTTACCGAGGTCAAACTCCACATGTCCGATGGTGAGAGGAGTAACCTGGTTTATGAAAAAATAATCAAAATAAAAGAGAAAGAAATGAGTAAAGCTGTGAAAGAGCTCGATTTTGAAACCGCGGCCATCCTGCGGGATGAGATGGGGGTATTGAGGGAAAGGATTGACAAAAGCGTAGAAGCGTGATAGTTTGCAGGGCAGTAAGTTATTTAAAAAACATCGTAAATGGCACCGCGTCATGGGCCAAAAACTTCCACCTTCAACTTCCTATATACAATGAAATTGTCTGTTCTAATCTTGCTTATCATCTCCCTTGGTCTTTTTCTCAGTAAAAATAACGATCAAGACGAACTACAAAAAGTGCAAACAGAACTGGATAGCATGCCAGCAAAAATTGCCAAGATTGATTCTATGTTGAATGAAAAAATTACGGAATTGGAGATCCAAAAGGGGATCAACGCAGAACAAGACTTGGTAATCAATCAACAACTGATGCAACTTGAAGCCCAGAAGGCGACAATCGGGTCAGTTAAAAAACTGAACAAAGAGAAGAGATATAGGGAGGCTGCGCAGGTTTTAGATAAATACCTGAGGGAGTATCCCCAATAGTAAATAAGGAACACACAGCCCGATGGCAAGCTCGACTTACCATCGGGCTTCGCTATTTTTGGGTTATTTTATAAGAGATTTTTATTGAAATTTATGTTATAATACACAGTCAAATGGTCAAAAAAGAAACAAGCAAAGGCGTAGACACAATTGTCGTCAAAGGTGCTCGGACGCATAATTTAAAGAATATAAACATAGAAATGCCACGCAACAAGATGGTGGTTATTACTGGTGTCTCAGGCTCTGGTAAATCATCTCTAGCTTTTGACACTATATTCGCCGAAGGGCAGAGGAGGTATGTAGAGTCTCTGTCTTCTTATGCCCGCCAATTTTTAAACCAAATGCCGAAGCCGGATGTGGATGAGATCACGGGCCTTTCTCCAGCTATATCTATCGACCAGAAGTCTCGCTCCAACAACCCGCGATCAACTGTGGCGACGATAACAGAAATATATGACTATCTCCGTGTTATGTACGCCCGCATCGGGCATCCGCATTGTCCAGAGTGTGGCGAAGAAATAAAGAAACTTTCCAATGAAGAAATTTTGAATTTCGTTTTAGAGAAAGTAAACGCAATCAACAAAACAAAAAAGGGTACCAAAAAAGTTTTAGATGTTGAGTGGAATGAAACAGAGATAAGTATCTTCTCGCCAGTAGTACGTGGACGTAAGGGCGAATACTATCAATTGCTTTACGATATGCTGGGTAAAGGTTTCACCCAGATACAACTAGACGGAGCAATGAAAAACTTGCGCGAACAGATAACCCTTTCGAAAAACAAAGCCCATACCATCGAAGTTTTGGTAGACCATTTTGCTCTGCACGAATTTACCGACAACAAAGACACATCTAAAACAAGGTTGTTTGAAGCCTTAGAGCGGGCATTGATCGAGTCTGACGGATTGGTGAATATAAAAATCGGCGAGGAGGAATTTCTGATGTCTGCCAAATTCGCTTGTAAAAATGATGGTTTTTCTTTCCCTGAAGTAGAGCCAAGACTTTTTTCTTTTAACTCTCCATATGGCGCATGTTCTACTTGTAATGGCCTCGGTACCAAGTACTTCGGCGGAGACGAAGTGTGCGAGGATTGCCACGGTGCCAGACTCCGCAAGGAAGCTTTGAATGTTTTCCTTACTAACAACAAGAAAAAGGTTAATATTTTAGATCTAGTTAGTCTGTCCATTAGCGACGCATATGAGTTTTTTAATAATCTGAAACTAAGTGAAAAAGAAAAAGAAATATCCTTGCCAGTCGTGCGTGAGATATCTGACCGCTTGAAATTCATGCTAGATGTGGGGCTCGACTATCTACAGCTTTCCAGAAAAGCTAACACCCTCTCTGGTGGGGAAGCTCAACGTATACGGCTTGCATCCCAACTTGGGTCACGACTCGTGGGTGCCCTTTATGTTCTCGACGAGCCGACCATTGGATTGCACCAAAGAGACAACGATAAATTAATCAAAACTCTACTCGACCTGCGCGACTTGGGTAATACTATTTTAGTGGTTGAACACGATGAGGACACTATCTATGCATCAGACTACATCGTCGACATCGGGCCTAAGGCTGGAGTTCACGGTGGAGAAGTTGTGGTCTCTGGAGATTTAGAAGAACTCTTAACCGCTAAAAAGAATTCTAGTAATTCTAGAACGCTTGCATACCTGCGAGGTGAAGCAAAAATCGAAATCCCAGAGAAAAGGCGTGAAGGCAAAGGCATACTTAGAGTTGTCGGGGGCAAGATTTTCAGCTTGGATAATGTAAACGCAGAAGTTCCGCTCGGTGTTATGACTTGTATCACTGGTGTGTCTGGTAGTGGCAAGAGTTCCTTTATGTACGAAGTCCTGTATCGAAATCTACAAGCCCGCCTCGAGCGCAAATACCGAACCGCCCAGATTTTCAATTGTTCAGGATTTACTGGGACAGAATACCTCTCTAGAGTGGTGCTCATAGATCAGTCGCCGATCGGCCGGACTCCGCGTTCAAACATTGCTACCTATACCGGGACCTTTACTCATATTCGGGACTTGTTTGCGGAAACAGAAGAATCTAAATTCCGAGGCTGGAAGGCGAACAGATTTTCTTTTAATGTAAAAGGTGGCCGATGTGAAGCCTGTGAAGGTAACGGTGAAATAGCCGTAGAGATGCACTTCCTGCCTACTGTGTATGTGACCTGTGATGTCTGTGGTGGTAAACGTTTCGACAAAGAAACCCTGACCGTAAAATACAAAAAGAAAAATATTTATGAAGTTTTACGGATGACCGTCGAAGAAGGTTTGGAATTTTTCAAGGACATACCTGCGATTTCTGACAGGTTGGCTACTCTCATAGACGTGGGACTTGGTTACCTAGAACTCGGACAATCAGCAACGACTCTTTCCGGTGGGGAAGCTCAACGCGTAAAAATATCTAGTGAGCTTTTCGAATATCGTATGTCGCACCTACGCGCCGAGAAAACTATCTATTTGCTCGATGAGCCAACCGTAGGGTTGCATTATGATGACGTAGCTAAGTTGCTTGAAGTTCTTCAGAAGCTAGTCTCAAAAGGTAATACCGTGGTCCTGATTGAACACAATTTAGATGTAGTAAAAAGTTCTGACTACTTGATAGATTTCGGACCTGAGGGTGGAACCCATGGTGGCAAGGTGGTAGCCAAAGGCACCCCAGAGGAAGTAGCGAATAACAAAAATTCACACACTGGTAAATACTTGGCAAAAGTTTTACGTAAAAAATAAATGAAGCGAAGACTTTCTGTCTTCGCTTCATACTCCTTCATATTTTGTTAGTTCTTGATATAAACCAAGGACTCTTTTTTCTAATTCTTCTATTTCGTACTCGGTATCGATGACGAACCTAGTGGCCGGATGTGATTCCGGGCTTTGATACTGTAGCTTTATGCGAGCTATTGCGTCTTCGGCTTGCATGTTTCGGCGAGCTGGGTCGATCAGTCTTGCAAACTGCTCTTTGGGTGAGCAAATTGCTACGATGACTCCGTAGTCAAAGCGCCACTGATCACTTTTCTGGTAAATGAGTGCGTTTTCGACGACACATAATTTTCCAGCACTTTCCGCAACGAGTTCTTCCACCTTGGCCCAAACGAGCGGGTGAATGAACTGTTCGTAGGCTAGCAATATTGTTTTATTAGAAAAAACAATATTACGGATCGTTTTGAAATCAATGCATCCTTCAGGGAAAACATTTTCCCCCAGGATAAGATTGATTTCGTTCTGGTATAGACCAGAGGCGGCTATTTCTTTTGCGACATTGTCACAAGATATAATGACCGCTCCCAGTTTCTCGAGAAATTTTGCAACAGTACTCTTCCCAGAGCCTATGTTGCCGGTGATGGCGAAAGCTCTCATTTCGAGTACAGTTTTTATGAAGAATTGTTTTAAATCCAACCGGATGATACGATGGAAACTATGACAAGTCAAGGATTCAAAAAACTGAAACTACCCGAAAAACCCGGGGTTTATTTTTTTCTTGGCGGAAAGAGGTCGGACCTCGGGGATTCTAGAGGTCCGACCTCAAAGAGCCAGATTCTGTATATCGGCAAAGCCACCAGCTTGCGTGACCGAGTGCGTAGTTACTTTTCTAAAGACCTTATAGATACCCGCGGGCCACTCTTGGTGGATATGGTCTTCAAAGCTGGGGATATAAAATGGCAGGAAACAGACAGTGTCCTTGAAGCGCTTATCCTAGAAGCGTCGCTAATAAAAAAACATCAACCGTATTACAACACCAAAGAAAAAGATGACAAAAGTTTTAACTACGTTTGTATTACCAAGGAAGAATTACCTCGCGTTTTAATCATCCGGGGTAGAAATTTAATAAAAGAAAATTACAACAAAATATACGGACCATATCCGAATGGGGGACAGCTCCGAATTGCGCTCGAACTTATTCGTCGAATATTTCCATTTCTGGACGAAAAGTCCAAGGTTAAAGGAACATACGAATTTTATCGACAAATAAAACTTGCTCCAGAACAGAAAGAAATACTACTTAAAAACATCAAGAATATAAAACTCTTTTTTGAAGGTAAGAAGAAATCAATATTGAAAAGTTTAGAGAAAGAAATGAAAGTGTATGCGAAGAATAAAGAATTTGAAAAGGCTGGGGAAATAAAAAGGCAGATCTTTTCGCTAAACCACATAAATGATGTTGCGTTAATCAAACAGGAAAAAACGAGTTATTCTAGCGCCAACGCCCTCGGAGACATAGGACAGGGGACCCGCGGCGCTTCGAATAATTCGTTTTTTCCAAAAACTGTCCGCATAGAAGCTTATGATGTAGCGCACATGTCAGGGCAGAATATGGTTGGGGTAATGACCGTGATTGACCTGCCTGCCGGTGGGCAGGAGATGGGTGAGGTAAACAAAAGTGAATATAAAAAATTTAAAATTCGGACCCAAGATAATGCCAACGACACAGGCGCACTCGCAGAAGTTTTGGAACGCAGGTTTGGGCATCCTGAGTGGCGGAGTCCTGATTTGATAGTAGTAGACGGTGGCAGAGCCCAAATAAACTCGGCTGAGAAGGTTTTGAAGAGACTTAATTTGAGTATACCTGTGGTTTCAGTTCTAAAAGACGAGAGACACAGACCCAAAAACATTCTCTCGTCCCCGAGGTCGGACCTCAAGGGGTCCCGAGGTCCGACCTCAAAAGAACTTGCACGCAAATACGAAAGAGAAATCCTACTTGTGAATTCCGAAGCACACAGATTCGCAATCAATTATCATAAGCAAATGAGAAACAAAAACTTTTTACCCAAGAGAAATAAGTAATGAAAAACAAAACACAAAACTTTTTAATATTAAATGACATACGTAGTGTCGAGAACGTCGGTGCGATGTTCCGCACCGCAGATGCTGCGGGGGTTGATAAAATCTACACCGTGGGTTACACACCGGCACCTATTGACCGCTTTGGGAGAAAGAGGAATGATTTACACAAGGCTGCTTTGGGTGCGGAGGAATATGTGCCATGGGAAGCTGTATCGAGTGTAGTTACGCTTATAAATAAACTAAAGAAAGAAGGGTTTCAGATTATTGCCATCGAGCAAGCGCCGAATTCGATGAACTATAAAAAAGTAAAAATGGGAGCTAAAAATGTGTTCATAATGGGCAACGAAGTAACCGGTGTACTCAAAAAAGTTTTAGATAAATGTGATGTGGTGGCGGAGATACCGATGCGAGGGAAGAAGGAGTCACTAAATGTGTCTGTCGCTTGCGGGGTAGCACTATTTGGAATGCTTAAAGTTTAATTTTGATTTAGTCTACCAATACGACTCACCAGTATTTAATGGTTTTGGGGGTTTTAGAAATGGTCCGCCTCCGTAGGCTTCGTATCGTTGTGGGCCTCCAGTCCAGTACCAGATAAACCATATACCGATCACGATCAAGATAAACCATACTATTACAAATCCTTTTTGCTTCATTTGTTTCATTTCGATTATTATACCAGATTATTTTTGGCACCGAGGACAAAACACCGTAGTCCTGGTTTGCACAGTTGTTTTTTCTAGAGGCTTTCCGCATTTGGTGCAATTCTTGCCGGCTTTGCCGTATACTTTGTGCTCTCTGGCATAGTTGCCTTGAGTTTCGTCGAGCAAGCGGTATGTAGCTACAGATGATCCACCGACTTTGATGGCTTGTTTGAGTATCCTGACTATTGCAGTGTGTAATTTTTCTATTTCTTTTTTAGTTAAACTCGAAGCTTTTCGTACTGGGTTTATTCCTGACTCAAATAGACTTTCGTCAGCATAAATATTTCCAACTCCAACCACGACGTCCTGGCTCATGAGTACTGCTTTAATCTTGCCAGATTTATTTTTTAGTTTCTCTGTTAAATACGAAAGATTAAAATCTTTGTCTTGTGGTTCTAATCCTAGTTTTTCAAAATGATTTTCTTTTTCAAATTTGTTTTTGTCTCCAAAGTAGAGTACATAGCCAAATTTTCTAGTGTCATTGAAGTATAGAGTTCCTTTTTCAAGTTTGAAAATTATATGAGTGTGTTTGTTGGGTAGGGTACTTTCAGAGATTTCAATCGGATGACCTCCTGTTACTTTAGTTTTGCCAGTGTTTGCTTTGTACGCAAACTGCCCGGTCATTTTCAGGTGAGCCAGGATTAGTTTGTTGTGTGTTAATTCAAAAATAAGATTTTTAGCTCTTCTTTTGACGGCAGTAAATTTTTCTCCCTTTAATCCTTCTTCAAATTCTTTTGTCTTTTTAATCGACGCAGTACGTAGAGTGCCTTTACCAGAAATTATCTTCGAGTTCTTAACTTCTACATCCAAGATTTTTTGCCCGATAATATTTTTCTCGAGTCCAATTCTCAAATTTTCTACTTCGGGAAGTTCGGGCATATGGTTTTTTATTTTCCACCTAAAACTTTCAAAGCTTCTTTTATTTTAGCGTTGGTCGAAAGCTCGGGGGACAGGCCCTTGAGTGCGTCGCGAGCTTCGTTCTGAGAATAGCCGAGTGCTTGGAGGGCGAGGAGGGCATCTAGTTCGTCTTTTAGAGTTTCATTTTTTTCTAAGACTCCGACTTTGTCACGAAGTTCGATAACCATTTTCTCTGCAGTTTTCTTGCCGATGCCAGAGATCTTGGTGAGATAGGGAATGTCTGATGTGCTTATTGCCCTCTGCAATGTCTCGATAGTTGCGACACTGAGGATTGTGAGCGCTCCTTTAGGGCCTATGCCGGATACGTTAATAAGCATTTCAAAGAAGTCCAACTCTTCGTAGTTTAGGAATCCGTACAGGTCGAGCGAGTCTTCGCGTACATGGGTATGGGTGTAAAACAGGACTTCCGCGTCGTTTTTAACCTTAGATAAGTTGTCTTGAGAGGTCCAGATTTTATACCCCACACCGGCAGTTTCTACCAAGACAAACCTGTCTCCTTTTAAAGTAACCTTGCCTCTAATGCTTCCAATCATGTGTTAATAATAACACAATGTTATTACATTCTGAGTTTATGTAAAATCCGACAAGGTTCAACGATTCTAGGGTCGATTATGTTGTAGTAGCCATTTAGGCCGTGGCGCCTTACGGTTACGAGTTTAGCATGACGCAAAAGTGCTAGGTGTTGGGAAACGTTGGCCTTGGATATGCCCAAAGTTTTCACTAATTCTTCCACTGGCATTTCTTGTTCTCGAAGTAAATTTAGAATTTCTAGGCGTTTGGAGTTGGCGAGGATTTTGTATATTTCGGCGTTTCGTTCGTAGGCCCTACGGGGTAGGGGTTTAATTATTTTCGCTTTTACTTTCATGTGCCCAGTATGAAATAAGTTGCGTAAAAACGCAACTATAAATAACTAGGGGGTTTTTCAGAGTAACCTTGTTGGTAGTTGGCAAAACGCGCCATAGCGTACAAGGCGCTCGAAAGTCTGTTTAAATACATGGCACCAGTTCTATCTACTCCTGTTTTTCTCTGGTTCATCAAAGTTACAAATTGCCTCTCGACTCTTCTGGCGGTCGCACGAGCTACGTCCAAATATGCACCACTACTTGCTCCGCCAGGGATAACAAAAGAGGTGATGGGGGGTAGAACGGTTTCTATCTCATAGATTATATATTCTAGGTAGTTTACAGAATCTTTTTTTATTCTTACTTCAGAGCCACCGAGCTCAGCCTGGATGCAAAACAAATGTTCTTGGAATTTCTCCAGTATTTGTTCATAAGGAATCTTGCCTTTGCTGGTGATGATGGTGTCACCAGATGTTCTGGTGAGAGTCTTGGTGTAACCCAGTGTCGAGTTAAGCTCGTCGAGCCCACCAAGTACATCAAATATAAAGTCAGATTTACTAATCCTTTGTCCTTGTTTGCAGTTAAACAGTTTGGTTGTTCCACCGTCCCCTTTTCTTGTGTAGAGCATAATTTAAAATAAAAAATAGTAATTTATACTTCACAAGTACCAGACGTGCAAGCTAATTCTTTTTTAACTTCGGTTTCGTCATCAACTTCATAAGTCACAATTTTTGAAAAGTCCAAGTCGCTAACTTTCTTTATCATCTCTTCGTATTTTTCTTTGGTGATGGTCTCATAGGGGGCGAGCTGGTACACATGGTTCGAACGGGGCAGGAAGGAAAGCCCTCCAACCAGGTCCCAATTCTCATAGATCCAATTGGCAACCAGAATCCACTCGTCTTCTCCAACTGATATGGTGACCGACGGATTGTGTTCGGTGTAGTACTTCTTTACTATTTTCCAATGTTCGAGTTGTTGTATGGCAGTGATATCGTCTTTACATATAGCTCCATCAGGAGATTTTACTGGAAACTCGAGCACGAAAGTTGTTGCGTTTTCTACGGTCTGGCCCACTTCGGGATAGTAGGGCACACCTTGATCTTTCAACATTTTAAACAATGCATCGGTAGCGGAGATGCGCACTCGGCGGATGTAATACGGTGCATGGCGTGGGTGCATTCCTGATGCGCAGTCGACAGTCTGGGACACGGTGCCAGAAGGTTTCACACAAGTGATACAAGTGGAAGGATTGATCTCAAAACGTTTTGCGTATTTCTTGTTGACTTCAATAGAGTATTTTCTTAATTTTTCTAAAATTTCTTCTTTGCGCACTAGGGCAGAGTCCCACTGTCCAGTGACGGACACACCGAGCAGTCTTTCTTTCTCGCAGTTTTTCTTCCACTCCTTTGATAAATAAGGAAAATAAGTAAGCGAAGACTGATAGGTGCCGAGGATGGTAGCAATGCGAATTTTTTTCATTAAAGATTCTTCGGTATCTTCGGCACGAGCTACGACTTCGGAAAGATTACAAAATTGTTTTGATTGCAGGATTATTTCTCCACACGGATTAGTACCCCAAGAAGGGAAGAACCCGTTTTCCCATTGTTTCAATCTTCTTGTTGGCAATGTTTTGGATAGTCCACCACGGTTAAATATTCCACGTTCCCCAGATCCGCTTTTTACGAGCGCCGTCCATTCGTCTAGGAATTCTGGTGTTGTAGGCTTGGTCATGTACACCGCAGAATTGTTCGCTAGCATTCTTTGACCTTCGTTTAAATAAAATTGTCCCTTCTTGGAGTCACGAATAGCTTCATCGTCTAGGTCCGAGAGGGAAATCATAGCACTGCGACGCACTCCGCCAGCGACGACACATTCACCGATTTTACAGATGATGTCATGAGCGTCTAAGTTAGTCAGATGTCGTCCTTGTTTGCGTAGAATTCTTTCTCTAGAAAAATCCAGAAGGGAACGAAGAGGTTCTGGACCAGAACTTTTGCCACCCATAGTTTTGAGTCGTGAGCCAGCAGGTCGGACCAGTGAGTAATCAAACGAAACATCTGATCCGCTAAACCAAGTTTCAAGTCCATGCACAAACGCGTCTGCCCAACCTTCTTTGCTGTCTGGAATCACAAAAGTCGGCAATACTTTCCCAGTTTGTTTTTGAATCTGGGGTAATGCTTGAATGTTTTCACTCTCCACTGACCAGCCGACACCAGTACCACACATAGATACATACATAATCTCGGCGAAATCTCGGAAGGTTCTAGGCGCGATGAAGGAGCAGTTGTAGGCGCAGATATTTGTTTTCTTGGCCGCGGGGCCCGAGAATTGCAAAAGTCGCATGGAAGGCATGGCTTCTTGTTTTAGGATTGCTTCTCTCACCTCACTGTATTCTTCTTTACTAAGTTTGCCGTTTAGGTTTTCTTTCATGAAGCCCATATACCGGTCCACTGTTTCGATCCAAGTCTCGCGTCGGCCTTCTTCGTCAATCCATTTGGCGTAAGTGCGATAATATACAAATTCAGCTAAAGGGTTTCTGAAATATTGTTTACTGTCTTCCACTAACTGCTTTACTTTTTCTGGTACAAAGCCAACCTTTTCTCGAATGTTTGCTCGCTCCTTTCTATACAAGATAAAAGCTTTAGCTGTCTGAGCAAAGTTGTTAGATATTAATTCGTTTTCAATCAGGTCTTGAATCTTCTCGACATCAGGAATAAATCTTTTCTCTCTGGAAGATTTTTTTAAGGACATAAGTTCGTCGAGCACTTTAAACATGACTTTTTTTGCACCGAGTTCGTCACCTTCAAAGGATGCATCCATTGCGCGCATGATAGCCCGGAAAATGTGTTTGGAATCAAAGGGCACAATAGAACCGTCCCTTTTTTGGACATTAGATAAAACCAGATATTTATTTTTCATAGACTTTAGCTTTTAAAATTGAGCACGTTGATAATGCTTACAGACTCAAGCTTCCTATTTTCGATAACGAATTTGTAGATAAGAGGGGACAGGACCAAGGCGAAGGATACATTGCCGATTAGGTGTATAGCAGTAAATGGTATCTGCCCAAAGAACGCTTCGCTAAAGGATTGACCGAAAAATAGTGGTCCAACGGAGAGTCCGGTAACAGCGTCGAAGAAAAGGGTTCCAATGATGGCGAATTTTACATAGTTCAATTTTTCCATCTTTCTTTTTCGAAAGAAGAAGTATGCCCAAAGCCCTAATACTCCGTAAGTGCCTGCGGTTACGAAAGTCCACATGCCAACTTTGGCGGTTATGAGGTCGTATAAAACAATACTCAAAAAAGCGAAAGAAAAACCAGCCAAAGCGCCATATTTCTTGGAAAATGGCATCTGGGTGGCCAAAATAGGTTCAATGTTTGGTGGTCGAAAGGGGATGAGCCTTACCAACAAACAAGCAATAAATCCGACTATAAATTTGAACCAATCTTTTGTGTATGTTTCCATAAAACCTTGTAAATTATTGCTTATAATATGTACCCACATCAGTTGCATTGTTTCGCAATTGTTAAACCAGTATAACCCCGATGTGTGGGTTTGTGCAAAAGTGGATAACTCCCCATGTTTTGTTACAAAAATTGCATTTTTTGGAGTTTTCTGTTAGATTATACGCATATGCCAATAACCAAATCAGCTAAAAAAGCAATCCGTGGATCTTCACGCAAGAAGGCCTACAACGACCAAAACAAGCGCCTAATGAAGGACGTTATTAAGAAATTCGAAAAAGCTGTTAAGGCTGACAAAAAAGAAGCCGAAAAAATGCTACCAAAAGCCTACGCAACCATCGACAAGGCTGCAAAGCGAGGGATCATCAAAAAAAATAACGCATCCCGCAAAAAGTCTAGACTAACCAGATTAGTAAAATAAAGAAAAAAGACTAGGCACACCCTAGTCTTTTTTCTTAACACCAATCCTTTTTATTATGTCTCAAGGAAAACAAGATACCATAGTTAGATTTGATAAAGTCTCTTATGAATGGAGCGTAAACAAACCTATTTTAGAAGAGGTCTCTTTTTCTATTCGCCGAGGTTCAAAACTTACTTTGATGGGACAAAACGGCGCAGGTAAAAGTACTATCTTTGGACTCATTTCTGGAATGAGTGTTCCCGAATCTGGAATAATAAATATTATGAGTGGGGTCAGTATTGCTTCTAGTAGGCAAGTCATTCCTCGCTCCGAGCTTGAGCTCACAGTGCGAGAATTCTTCGAACAAGTATTCCCTAAGAAGGTTTACGACATTGATCCAAAGATAGATGAAATCCTGGAAGTAGTTAACCTCAAGGGCCACGAGAAAGTACATGACAGAGTCATGAAAAGTTTCTCTGGTGGTCAGCAGGCTAGGCTACTTTTAGCACAAGCACTGATCCAAGATCCGGACCTGCTTCTGCTCGACGAGCCAACGAACAACCTCGACAAGGCTGGTATCAAACACCTGACTGATTTCTTGGTGAATTACAAAAAGACAGTATTGGTTATTTCTCACGATGCGGAATTCCTAAACGCTTTCACTGAAGGAGTGCTGTACCTGGATGTGTATACCAGAAAGATCGAGCAATATGTGGGCAACTACCACAACGTAGTCAAAGACATCACTGCCAGAAAAGAAAGAGAGAATATGAAGAACGCGCAACTCGAAAAGCAGATCCAAGCCAAGAAAGACCAGGCCAACGTCTTTGCCCACAAAGGAGGACGGCTTCGTTTGGTGGCGCGACGTATGCGTGAACTTGCCGAAGACCTGGAAGAAGAAATCGTGGACGTGCGCAAGGAAGACAAAACTATCAAAAATTTCCAGATCCAAAACCAGCCAGACTTGATCGGTGAGATTTTGAATATTTCATCTTTCACCACCATGAAGTCGGGGAAAATAGTGAAGCGTGTAGCACACGTGTCCCTTAAAAAGAATATGCATTTACTCCTACAAGGACCAAACGGAATAGGCAAGAGTACTTTGTTGGAAAAGCTCGCCAGTGGAAAAGACGAGGGTTCAACTATTAGTGAAGGTATACGGGTGGGGTATTATCGCCAAGATTTTTCTACGCTTAATTTTGATCACTCGGTATATGAATCCCTCGCAAGTGCGATGTTAGAAGGTGGAGAGAAATTGGATGAAGAAAAAATGCGCGCTATTGCCGCCGGATTTCTAATCACCGGGGAAATGATTCGTACAAAAATAGGCAGTTTATCCGAAGGACAGAAGGGGCTCGTGGCTTTCGCTAGACTTGTAATGATAAAACCAGGACTCCTTATACTAGACGAGCCTACCAACCATATAAATTTTCGACATCTACCAATTATCGCCAAAGCGTTAGACTCCTACGCTGGTGCGATGATCCTCGTGTCCCATGTTCCTGAATTCGTAAAACAAATTAGGATTGATGAAGTGCTTGATTTAGAAAAGTAGTGCTTGCAATATTTTTATATATTGATAATATAAGACCTATGTTTAGGTTAAGTCATTATTTATATACATCTAAGAAAATTGAAGGGGAGTCCACCAAATAGGCCGCGAAAGCGGTTTTTTTAATACTTAATTTTTAAAAACGATGAATTACAAAGAAAAGCTACTAGAAAAGTTAAAAGAGAATATTGCTAGTGTCAGGGAAAAGATTTTTGAGAAACTAGAGTCAATCAAACTACTGAATGATAAAAACTTGAAACAGATCGGGTCCCTAAAAGGAGAAGAGCGGGATATCCAAATGGCAACCAAAATTAGACTAGATGAGAGATTTGAAGAGCTGAACCATCTGTACAAAACACCCTACTTTGCTAAATGCGAATTTATTCAAAACAAAACAGGAGAAAAGAAAAACTATTATTTCGCTAAACACCAACTAGTAGAGGAGTCTGTTTATTCCTGGGTGGCACCCATAGCCGCTATTAGATTCGAAAATCCTGGACAAGCTTCGTACAAAATTCCCAACGGCAAAATAATGGAAGTAAATATATTACACAAAGAGCAATACATGATTGTGGACGGCAAGGTCATATTTTTCTCAGTAGAGGATTTAGATAAACCTCGAGACCTGATTTATCAAGAAAACTTTACTTCCAAAAAGGCAGGGTTTGTTCTACCAGAGATCGTTGCGCAAATGGAGAAAGCTCAAGACCAAGTCATCCGTGCATCTCACAAAGGACCGTTGGTTATATCTGGCCCCGCTGGCTCCGGCAAGACCACTTTGGCACTCCACCGAGTTGCGTACCTGACTCAGGCTCCAGAAACGCTAGCTTTTTATCCAGCTCATTCAATTATTGTGTTGGTTCAAGACACTGGCACTAAGGAATATTTCTCACATCTTTTGCCAGAGCTGGGTATACACCGTGTAACCATAACAACATTTCAAGAATGGGCTTTCAGTATATTGGACCTAGAAGGGTGCTCGTATGTTTCTAGATATGGAGACAATGAAGAAGAAAAAGATGTGTATGAGTATCAAAAGATAAAAGCTTTAAGAACAGAAACAACCCCTAGTTTCAACGATAACTATTTTCGTGTACTTAATTCTGTTTACAAGAAACATATAAACGCAGGGTTGTTTGAAAAGCAGAAAAAAGAAATGAAATTAGATCGTTTTGATATAATTATGCTTCTACAATCTTACTTAAAAAAGCACAACAAGTTTGTGATTAAAAGAAAATACTTAACCATGGTTAACGGTGAGGTTAAGCAAAAAGTTGAAAAAAAATCAGTAGTGTATTCACTTATCATTCTGGATGAATTTCAAAATTATTTGCCGGAACAAGTAAAAATTCTGAAATCTTGTTTACAAGAGGAAACCCAATCTATGGTGTATGTTGGGGATATGGCTCAGCAAGTACAGCTCGGAACTATAAAGGACTGGGACGAAGCAGGGGAAACAATAAAAGAAGAGAGAAAAATAAAGTTAGATAAAGTTTATCGCAATACTAAAAATATACTTTTGTTTATCGAGAGCCTTGGTTACCCAACAGTTATTCCTGTTGGGATAAAAGAAGGCGTGCCTGTGGTGGAAAAGTTACTTGAAAATAGAACGAAAGAAATAGAATATATTAAAGCAGTAAGTGATCAATATAAAGAAGGGACTGTTGGTGTCATAGCCAAAGATCCAGCCTACTTAGAAGATTTTAAAAAAGAGTTCACTGAACACAAAAACATCCATGTACTAACCATGAATGAATCCCAGGGGGTAGAATTTGATTTGGTGTGCTTGGTTGGTATTAATGAAAATACCTTTAAAGTTACACATTATGCGGATGTTCTACCAGAGCATTTAATAGAAAGAAAGAGAATGCAGAAAGACTTGCTCTATGTTGCTTTAACACGAGCCATTAGTGAATTGCATGTTTTGGGCACTAAAAAACTAAAAGAAATTCTATAAATTAGGATTGATGAAGTGCTTGATTTAGAAAAGTAGTCAGTTCTTCGCCTTTGATTTCTCTGGTAGCTTTCGGTGAAAGTTTGCCGAGTTCTATGTTCATGACGCGAACACGCTTTAGGTCTTGGACATCTTGGAATAGTGCCACACACATACGGCGGATCTGATGTTTCTTGCCTTCGGTTAGGGTTACACGGAAAGTGTTTTCATTTACTATTGTAACCTTACAAGGTTTGGTTATGTAATCCTCGATGTTGACCCCGGCTTCCATTTTTTCTTTGAAGTTACTGCGAAGTTTTTGTTTAGTTTTTACTACGTATTCTTTTTCATGATCAAACTTGGGATTCAGTAATCCGTCGGTTATGCGTCCGTCGTTGGTGAGTATGAGTAATCCATGTGAAGCTTTATCGAGTCGGCCAATAGGGAACAGTCCCGCTGTTGGTGAATCGGTTTCGGTGCCAATAGGTTTGTTGTATGCAAAATACTTGTAGGTCTTTTTTTCTGCGCCTTTTACTTCTACTTTGTCTGTTTTTGATACCTTGCTTCCCAGGACTGCAAGCTTACCGTTGATAAAGACTTTCTTTTTCTCCACGAGTTCATCCGCCCCTCGCCTAGTAGCGATTTGCTTCAGAGCCAAGTATTTATTGATTCGCATAGGATATGTCGGGGTTCCGGCTACAAGTACAGGTTTTTTTGGTTTTGATAGTTTTTTCATAAATTTGTTTTTTCTAGGTCACAAATAATTTCTCGCCGTCGCTCAAAATTTTCGCGACCCCGCCTCGCTGTTTCACCTACTGACGAAACTTGCTCCGGCTCACAAATCGCCCGCAGGCAAAGCAGTTTGCCTGCTTCCTACGATTTGTGCCCTCACCAGGAATCGAACCTGGATCGCAAACTCCGCAAGCTCGCATTCTATCCATTAAACTATGAGGGCATGTAGAGAGACTAGCATTTTTCTAACGAAATTCAAATAGGCTAGAACCCAATTATTTCCATGATCTTTTCGGATGGGTGCTCTTTCATTTCTTCTTCAACCACGTTTTGAGACAAAAGTTTAGCTCGAATCATTTCGGCTAGGTGCTTTTCAATAGGCACATAAATAATAGGCAAGAAAAGACGGTCGATTTTAATGAAAAGGTATAGGTCTTTTTCTCCGCCTACGAAGAAGGACTTAATTTTTTTATAAGGGTAGGTGTGAGCCTTGAGCTTGAATCCTTTATTGTTAACTTCAAAGTTAATCATCTCTGGTGGTTGGCTAGCAAAGTGTCCCATCAATATACCAGCTATAACCAAAAGCGCGGCGAAAAGGTAATTTTCATAAATAATAGAAGCTATGGATCCACAAATAATTACCACAGCAAGTGCCCAATACCAGTCGTTGGTTTTTTCTCGGTGTTCGTATTCAGGTAGGGTCCAATTTATATTTTCAGGGATGATGTTTGGCACGGGTTTATTATAGCAAAATACATAACACTTCGTACAACCTTAGAGCAGAAGTTTTCCACTTTACGTGTTATATTAGCGAAATGAGTAGGGAAGTAGACATTGAGCCCAGATGGGCAGAAGTTCTGAAACCATTTTTCGAAACTGAAACATGGGGGAAACTTTCGGACTTTGTTCGCGATGAGTATAAAAATAAAAAAATCTACCCTAAATCTACAGACCTTTTCAAAGCATTCTGGCTTACTCCTTTCGACCAAGTTAAAGTTGTCGTTTTGGGTCAAGATCCGTATCACGGGGCGGGCCAAGCACACGGACTTTGTTTTTCGGTAGAGGATGGAACCGCACTTCCACCGTCGCTTAAAAATATTTATAAAGAAATCGAGTCTGACCTAAAGATTAAAAAGGATTTTAAAAATGGAAATTTAGAAAGCTGGGCCAAGCAAGGCGTGTTCCTTCTGAATGCCATCCTGACCGTCGTTGCCAGCACTCCAGCTTCACATCAGGGCAAGGGTTGGGAAGAATTTACAAACTTCGTAATTAAAACAATTTCTGAAAAGAAAAAGAACGTGGTTTTTGTTTTGTGGGGGAACTATGCCAAAGGGAAGAGTGCGCTAATAGATACCACAAAGCATCTGGTCATAGAGTCTCCACATCCGTCACCATTTTCTGCCTACAGTGGATTCTTTGGCTCGAAGCCATTTTCGAAATGTAACGAATATCTAAAGGCGCACGGAGAAAAGGAGGTAGACTGGTAGTGGAAATTTATTTTTTACAAACCCAACAGTTTCAAAACCATAGGGGCGAGTGGGTCAGCGGTGACTCCGTAAACCATAACCCCACCCAGAAGTCCTGTCATAAATATTGCTACTAGTCCCAAGAAGGCTAGAACTTTTGAAAGTATTTTGTGGGTTAGGATGCTTGCTAGCAAGTTTGGCCACTTTTGATATTTGGCAAAATCAGGGCGAGAGAAAACTTTTGAATTTAAATAAGTCAGCACTTCTCCGGCGAGCAACAATCCAAATAGCCATGTTGATGAAGAGGCAAAAAATTCATGGGTTTCGACTAGTTTGCCAGAGGGGTTAGACAGTTCCTCGGCCACTTCGCCGGTACTACTGGCGGCAAAGGCACCCAATAATCCGAATGTAAGCAAAACCAACTCAACGTCTTTCCAAGCAAAGTTCGGTAGCCACTTACGAAAGGGCAGTATTTTTATAACCGAGTAAACAAAAAGTAGAGCAATCGGAAAATGCACGATGATGGGGTGAATGTTGTATGTCATGGGTTAAGTATACAGCACTTATTATTTTTTGTCTGGGTTATTCGGTGGGAAGATTTTCCTCTTCCTCTTTTTCATCCTCTTCATAATTACCAGTACTTTGGTTTACATTTTTACTCGCGCTGGCATTGTTCTGGTTATTGGTCCTGTTTTCTTCGTCTAAGTTTTCGTCTTCGTTCATGGTGTGATTATAACATTCTCGCCTCCGCCCAACAAAAAACGGCACAAATTACTGTGCTCGTTTTTGTAAGGGCGGAGGCGGTGAGATTCGGTCAGGCGTTTTCGCCTGCTGGCGAAACGCACGACCCTGGCTCGGCCCGTCGGCCTCCGCCTTTCTCATCTCCCGCATTCACGCAATGATGCTCCACTCGAATGTCTCCCAGACATTCTCTTGGATCATTGCGGAGGCGGTGAGATTCGAACTCACGGTACCTTGCGATACTCCTGTTTTCAAGACAGGTGCACTAAACCACTATGCGACGCCTCCATGTATTCACTTTTCGATACAAGGCCGATAATATCAGAAAAATTGATTTTATGCTAGCATGCCAGTATGAAGTACTTGGGAATTGATTACGGTACCAAACGTATAGGCATTGCTGTCTCGGATGAGGCCGGGCAGATAGCTTTTCCTAAATTTGTCTGGGTAAACGACAAGAAGGTGTTAACCAGTATAAAAAGTCTAGTTTCAGAAGAAAGTATCGGCGCTATTGTGTTCGGTGACTCTGTCGATGCAAACGGAAAAGAAAATGCTTTGAATGCCGGAGTGAAAGATTTCGCCGAGCAGGTAAAAAAAGAAACAAACCTGCCTATATTTTTTGAAAAAGAATTTTGGAGTTCATACGAAGCCCATGGACGGCAGGGGAAAGAGTCAAAAAACGCCCGAATGCAGTCAGTGGCCAAAACTGAAGGAGTAGACGCCAAAGCCGCCGCTGTAATTTTGCAAAGATACCTCGATCGGAACTTCCGCTTAAAGGCTTAGCGGGTTATAATAAACCTAATGTTTCGCAATTCAAGTCACAACTTTTTTTCGACTCCGAAATTTCTGGAGATGCCTTCTTTTGGCCTGGACATATCAGACGAGTCGATTAAATATATCGAACTGTTACCGACCGACAAGGGTATAGTAATCGGAAGCTACGGAGAAAAGAAAATCCCAGCCGGAGTAGTGGAACTCGGTGAAATCAAGGACCCGGTCAAACTAGAGGGGCTTTTAACTGCACTCAAGCGTGAACAGAATATCCGATCCGTTCGAGCCTCAATACTAGAGAGTCAGATATATTTGTTTAAGTTGGTTTTAGAGAAAAGCGGTGTGGCTAATGTTCGCGAGAGCATAGAGTTGTCCCTCGAGGAACATATCCCAATTCCAGCTGAGGAAGCGATTTTCGATTACGATATAATAAACGAAACCGATACCTCGCTCGAGATTCAGGTGGCAGCCATTCAGAAAAAAATTATCGACAACTACCTGTCGGTTTTTACCAGTGTCGACTTGTCGGTGCATTCATTTGAACTAGAGGCCCAAGCCATCGCTAGATCAATAATAAAAAAAGGTGATCCAGACACTTATATGATTGTAGACTTCGGGGAGAGGAGAACAGGAATTTTTATCGTTACCAACGGTATCGTCATGTTCACTTCCACTGTAGACATGGGTGGGGCAGTGTTAAACGGTATGATCGAGAAACATTTCAAGGTAACCAAAGAAGAAGCCGAGAAGCTGAAAAAGCAATATGGGTTGCAGAGGAACGTAGCCAACAAAGAAATGTTTTCGGTACTTTTAAATAGTGTTTCCATCCTAAAGGACGAACTAGCGAAGCATTTTGTATACTGGCATACTCACGAGGATGAAGATGGTATCAAGAATCCTCCAATCAAAAAGATATTGCTTTGTGGTGGAGATTCAAACTTGGTGGGTTTGCCGGACTATCTGTCAGTCACCATGAAAACTGAAGTTGAGATGGCCAATGTTTGGTGTAATATTTTAAACACCGAGGAATATATACCGAGTATTGATTTTAAAGATGCTCTCTCTTTTGCTGCCTCACTCGGGCTCGCACTAGGAGACTTTGAACTATGATTAATTTAATTCCAAACGAAGAGAAGAAAAAGATGGCCAAGGATTTTTATTTCCGAATCGTGGTCATGTTCTTTACTGTTCTTTCTTTGTCACTAATCATTGGGTCTTTTGCACTGCTGCCTTCATACATGTTGTCTTCAGAAAAACAAAAGTTTGTAAAGCAAAGGTTGGATTTGCAAAGCTATATGCCTCTGCCGGCATCAAGTCAGGATGTGCTCGATGTTGCCAGGTCGCTGAATACTAAATTCAAGATCATTGATGATGCTAACGAGAACAAGTTTGATGTCTCAGAAAGAGTAATCAAAAAAATAGTTGCCAAGAAAACACCAGGAATCAAAATAACCCAAATCAGCTACAAGACTGATAATTTTGGAGAAAAAAGTATCAGTATTCGGGGCAGTGCTACGTCTCGCGACACTTTGCTTAGTTTTAGTCAAAGTCTGGACAAGGATTCAGAGTTTAAAAAAGTTGATCTGCCGATATCGAACTTCATAAAAGGGTCTGACATTCAATTCTTTATTAACCTTATCCCATCATAAAATCATGCAAGGCAACGCTCCAAAAAAATACCTGCTACTATCCCTCCTGTTTTTTGCACTCGCATGTGGCGCTTTTTTATACTTGTATCAAGGTATCAAAAGTAATCGCAAGGTGTTTAAAGACGCGCAAGTAGCTTGGCAGAGAGAGGAAGACCGTTTGGCAGAAATTCGCATGATTGACCGCTCGATCAAGACAGTCGAATCTGAAAAGATTCTTTTTGAATCTCATTTTGCAACCAAGAAAGACATCGTGCCGTTTCTAGACACACTTGAGAAAATAGCTTTATCTGTCGGCGCCAAGGCCGAGGTTGCTTCGGTAGACACCAAAGAAGGCATAAATGGAATTACTGTAGCCTTGCGTGCTTCGGGTTCGTTCGAGTCATTGTATAAATTGTTGACATTGCTCGAGAATTCGCACTTTGAACTGAAGATAGACGGTTTAGACTTACAAAGAGAATCATTGTCTGGTGCAGACGCGGCTGGGTCCAAATGGCGAGCAGTTTTCCAGGTAAAATTATTAAGCTATGTTGAATAACATATGAAATTTGATTCAAAAAACATACTAAATCTTCTTAAGAAAAAGAAAGTTTGGAAAAAGAATGACTTCGAAATAAATCCAAATCTATATTGGAGGTATCTTCTGGTTTTGGTTGTGGTGGTTATCGCCGGGTCGTTTGTTTTTGGGGTTATTATTTACGGGCAGATAAAATCTGAACCCCTTTCAGCTGTGGATAGTGGTAGAGAAACAGAACGTTCTGACCAGAAAAATAGCATCCTAGAAATGCTTGAATATTTTGAAACGAGGAAAGAGAAGTCCGAGCTTATTACGAACAGTCCCTCGCCGGTCGTTGACCCTTCGATTTAAAAATGTTAGTTTAGTTTACAGGTTGGGCGGTTAGCTCAGTTGGTAGAGCAGCGCTTTTACACAGCGAAGGTCAGGGGTTCAAATCCCTTACCGCCCACAGTGTTTTGTGAAATGTCCCTGTAGTTCAATGGATAGAACTGCGGACTTCTAAGCCGTCGATGTTGGTTCGATTCCAACCAGGGACACAATGGATATCAAAATTCTTTACGAAGACCGAAACATACTGGTTATAGACAAACCAGCTGGTATTTCTGTGCATGCTGATGGCAGGACTAAAGAAAAAACTATTACTGACTGGGTGCTTGAAAACTATCCGAAAATGAAGGGAGTGGGGGAACCGATGGGGGACATAGACCGTCCGGGGATTGTGCACCGACTCGACCGCGACACCTCGGGTGTTTTACTCCTGGCTAAAAATCAGAAAGCGCACGAATGGCTAAAGAACCAGTTTCAGGAACATACAATCAGAAAAGTTTATAACTGTATTGTAAACGGCTGGGTCAAGAATGAACGTGGGGTAGTGAACAAACCGATCGGACGAAGCCCTTCGGATTTCCGTCGTCGTCTGTCTGGGCGTGGTGCCCGTGGGGAAATGCGCGAAGCCATAACCGAATACAAAGTTTTAAAAAGATTTACCGATGAAGAAGGGGAGAAATTTACTGTTCTCGAAGTTCGTCCGAAAACCGGCCGTACCCACCAAATCCGGGTACACATGAAATACCTTAACCACCCGATAGTCGCTGATAGTCTATATAACCCAGACAAACCAATTCCAAAAGGGATCAAGCGCTTGGCCCTTCATGCTAAATCGATTGAATTTGAAGACCTCAAGGGCGAGAGGGTGAAAGTGGAATCCAAGCTACCCTCTGAATTTGACTTTAAGTCGTAATATTCAAACAATGTTTGCCTTTGGTAATGTTTTGTGTTAATCTCTCTCCCATGGCAGGAAATATAATTAAATCTATAAAATTAACCCCAGTGGACACAGGAGCTCGCAAGAAGCTCGATTTTAGAGCAGGAGACACTGTAAAGGTGTGGGCAAAAATTGCTGAAGAAAAAGCCCCAACTAAAAAGGGTGAAAAACCAACTATAAAATATCGTTCTCAGGCTTTCGAAGGTATGGTATTGTCCCGCAGTCATGGTACTGAACCAGGTGCGACATTCACTGTACGACGTGTGGCTTCTGGTGTGGGTGTAGAAAGAATCTTCCCGTTGTTTTCACCCCTAGTAGAAAAGATAGAAATCACCAAAAGAGCTAAAGCTCGCCGAGCAAAGCTTTTCTATGTTAGAGACAAGGCGGTAAAGGATGTTCGTAAGAAATTGAGATCAGTAGCAGTAGAGAAAGAGGTAGCCGGAAAAACCGAAGTAGAAGTAGAGTCTGAACCAGAAATCAAGACTGAAGAATAAACATAAAACAATCCGCCGAAGAGGCGGATTTTGTTTTGAAAAATAGCCGAAATGTATTATACTCGATGTGTTTTACAGAATAATTAAATAAACATGCGCAGGTGGCGAAACTGGTAGACGTACTACCTTGAGGTGGTAGCGGGAGCAATCCCTTGGAGGTTCAAGTCCTCTCCTGCGCACAGCGTTAAGAAAAATCTAGACTGCTCTAGATTTTTTAGCTGTGCGAGCCGGAGCCTTGTTTTCTTAGTAAAGAAAACAGGTGAGGCAGGGTCGTGGAAATTTTGTTTTGACGAAAACAAAATTATCCCTGACCACAAGTGCGAGTATCTTTATGCGTGACCAAGTCCTCTCCTCTCCACAAAATGCTATAATGTTTTTTGCATGGCAACTACAAAAAACTTTTATACAAAATTACCCTTAATAAAATACACTTTAAACGAGCTTCTAGAAAGTGCTGGGGATTTCGAATCTGTCCCAGAAGATTGGACAATTATACTAACTGACATTGTCAGCTCCACTGAACACTTCAAGGCTGACAGATACCAAGAAGTCAACTTCGTGGCAGTTTCCTCTGTCAGTGTTGTTTTGAATGTTGTCAGAAGGCGAAAAATAACCATTCCTTTCGTGTACGGAGGAGATGGGGCAACCCTTTTTGTTCCACCAGAGGCCGTATCAGAATGTAAGGGTAAATTAGCGACCCTCAGGTCAAATGTGAAAAAACGTTTCGGTATGGATTTGCGCGTATCGCTGATACCTGTTTCGTTGGTACTTGAGGCTGGATTCCCTATACGAGTGGCCAAGCTTTACGTTTCTTCTAATTACCACCAGGCTATTTTCCTGGGGGAGGGTATCCACTACGCCGAGTCACTTATGAAGCAAGACCCAGAATTCCTGCTTAGCGAACATACCAAACACAAACCCATAGATTTGTCTGGACTTGAATGTAAATGGAACGCGCTTTTCCCACCCAGAAAAGGAGACGAAATTGTTTCTTTGATAGTTGCGCCCCTGGGTAAAACAGAACCAGAAGAAATTTTTCATAACGTTTTAGGTGAAATCGATCGAATCTATGGTCCATTTTCCAAACGTCATCCCATTCACCCTAAGACCTTTTCTCCCACAACCCATCTGAAGACCATAATTCACGCATCCCATTTAAAGCATGGGAAAGTGCACTTTTTTTACGTGGCCAAAAACTTGATTCTGGGTTTATGGAAAGCTGCGAGGTTGGAGTTACGAGGTTTGTGGCATACATTAATAAACAAAGAGGTACCAGACATGTCCACTTCTTCTGATACTCTAAAAATAGACAACACATTGAAAACAGTTTTTGCAGGATCACCCGAAAGTCGTCCAAGGTTTATAAAATGGTTGGACGAACAAGAAGAGAAAGGTGAGTTGGTTTACGGCATCCACGTATCCCAATCTTCTGTTATGACTTGTTATATCAAAGAATCCGAGCATATGCACATCCGTTTCTTGGATGGTTTTGGTGGTGGTTATACAATGGCTTCTATCCCTCTAAAACAGAAGTTAAAAGACAGGAAATAAAACTTCTTTCATTCTGTTTATAAACAGCGCGTATTTGACAAAACCTTGAAACCGTGCTAGTTTCAAAGGTATATCGTTCATTCTTAAAACTTAAAATGCATGAAAAAGTTTTTCTGGGCGATTTCGATTTTTTTAATCATTTTCGCCCCCACTGCACCCTTACAGGCACAAGTGTCTGACTCTTTAATCATCTCTATTTTCGAGATGGCTACAGAAAAACAACCCCTCATAAGCCAAATGGAGGGCGACACCATCGTTGTGGACTCCCTTCCGTTTTTTTGGAAGGTGTCAGTACAAAAGGCTTGTTTTGTTTACAGCAAAGGGGGAAACCGCTTAGCGGTAAACAAAACCGCATGGTACAGCGTCAGTGTACCAAACACAGTTTGCATCCTGTGGAATGCAAGACGGTCCGAAGGGACCATTTATACCCGAGGGTATAACTATGAAATTGAAAAAATTGATAACAAATTCAAAGTTGTTGCAGTTTTTAAAAAAAATTAAGGTCGGCTAGATACAAATCTCGCCGACCTAATTTTTTTTATAGTCATTGCGCTGATTTGTTATTACTTATATAATTCATCTTATGAAATCTCTCAATTTTGATAAATTATCTGTTGGAAACAAAACCGAAGATGTTGTTAAACATATTCCAAGCGAAGCGAAGGGTCCAGGTGATACAGAATCCAATGTTGGTTCCGGAAACGAAGATGTGCTTGAAAAAATGGGCGAAGCCGAACTTGAAAAAGAAATCGGCACTGCTATTGTAAAAATAAGAGCAAGAGACTTTAAATTTTCTCGTAAGCGACAGGAAAGTTTTGAAAGATTGTTGGCATTAGAAAACAAAAACAAAAAATATTTAGCGCTGGCTTTGTTTTTCCTAAAAATGGCTCTTGATGGAGCAATTGGTTTAGGGGAAAAAGCACAGGCAGCTACCCCTGCAAACGATAAGAATATGGCCAACCTTAATTGGAACGTTGATGGTTCTGATGGTCATAGTGGTGGTGATTCCGGTTTTTCTAAAACAGAGGGTGGTGGGAAAGGTCTACACGACCCAATAACCTTTGATATTTCAAAATATTTCAAAACTGGTACTTTTGAATATAGAAATGAAAGTGACCGTGAAGCAGCCATAACCTATCTCGAGTATGTAATAGATGGAATGGACGTTATCAACTCAGATGTTTCCGAGGTGGTCATAGAAGGTTCGGCTTCTGGGGGTAGGAGTACAGGTGATTCGCCCATTGATAACGCAACACTTGCGCGAGGCAGAGCAGAAGAAGGCAAAAGAGTATTCATTGAAGCCCTGATGCGTTCAGATAGGTATTCTGAGGCAGAGAAAAGGAGAATCATTGCCAGTATTAAAGTTGTCTCTATGGTTAAAGAGCTTACTGCTGACGAGAAAGCTAGATTAACACCACTACAAAAAGAGGAGATGTATGATAAACAACAAGGTGCAACGATAACCATAAAAGCCAAATTAGAAAGTACTTTCGAAAGGGAAGACGATTTTGCTGGTGTCAGTGTTGTTTTTGGTGATGCTTCCAAGTCGATGACGGACGATTTCGGAGCTGTTGAAGCTTTTGTAAATAATGTGAATGGAATTCGTCCTCCAGAAGAGAGAATAAATACTATTAAAATTGAAGGTGGCGATACTGAGCAACACCTTCAAACCATAATTCATTATCTGAAGAGCGAGGAGGGTAAAAATACCACAGGTAATATGTTTATGATAACTGACGAGGGTCTAAATCAACCCAAAGGCGAAAAAGGCCCCGAGTATGTAAAAAGATACAAAGCCGAAATTGATGAAGTATTGAAATTGGCAGGAGATAGAAAAATAATAGTAAAATTCCTCAACCCTAAACCACGTATGCCTGGAGAAAAAAATTACAAGAGGTATCTGATTTTCAATCTACAAGATAAACCACTTGCACTTCAAAGGACAGCTCGCCCAGATGACGCAAGTTCGGAGACTGCTTTGTACGCAGAAGAGAGATTAAACATGGATTGTTTCAATAAAATAGAACGCTATAAAGATCAGGGTGACAAAAAGGTAGAAAAAGAAAAAGTTAGCGGCGATAGAGATTTCCATGGTTTTAAAGGCAACTAAAAAAGAAAGTTTTCTGTTATAATATACGCGTGATTTAAGAGAATCATAGTGAGTTTATCGAATCTATGTCAGAAAATTTTAAATTAGCTCTGCGAACATTAAAGAACCAAGTAGCTTCGCTTTTTTTCTTGCTCTTGGTTGTGTCCTCAATAGTTTCTTTTGTACTCGGGGCAGCAGTAGATGGAACTATAATTCTGGTAATAATTTCTATTAATGTCTTCCTTGGATTTTTCCAAGAGTTCCGCGCTTCCAAAGCCGCAGAGAAGTTACTTCATCTAGTTGAAAACAAAGTATACGTCCTGCGTCAAGGAGCTTTGGTGCAGGTAAAAGTCAGCGAACTAACGATAGAAGACATAGTGCACTTGGTGCCAGGGTCCATAGCTCCTTGCGACCTAGAAGTCATTGAAGCAAACGACGCTACTCTAGATGAGTCTGTTCGCACCGGTGAGACATTGCCCAAAGAAGTCCTGATGGGGCAGAGCATCTTTGCTGGTTCGGTACTTTCTGAAGGCAAAGTAGTAGCTCGGATAATAGCACTTCCGCAAAACTCATCCTTAACTAAATATGAACAGAAACTACAATCAGTAAAAAAATGGTCCAGCTTCAGTGTTTTTACTGAAAAAGTTATCAAATACGTTTTCGCAGGAGCCTTGGCTGCACTCATCATTGTGATGTGTGTGGTTGTTTTTGTTATGGGTAAATACGATTTGCTGGAATACTTCGTCTTTTCAATCGCGATGCTGGTTGGTGTAGTTCCAGAGATGTTGCCACTGATTGTGAGCATAATCCTTACCCGTGAGTCATTGGTCCTTTCAAATAAAAAAGTAATAGTGAAACGCCTCTCGGCGCTCGAAGGTTTAGGAGCAGTAGAATTTCTACTAACAGACAAGACGGGAACAATCACCGAGAATAATTTGCGCGTAGCGGCGGTACGAGACCTATATGATTTCTGGGAAATTTCAAACTCGATAACCGAGGGGGAATACGAACGTTCAGCTCTGTCGCTTGCCTATGACAATGCGCTCAACTCATCTGTTGGTAAAATAAACTCTGCAACTCAGAAAATTGCTCATTTCGAGGCCTTCAGTCGTCATCTGGGTTACGAAGCTTTTGTTTTCGAAGATGGCGCTAAAGCCATCCGAGGTATGCTAGATAAAGTCGTAGCAGAGTGTCGCGATTTTAAAGAAAAAGGTTTAGTGCTAGATACTGCTCTCGCTTATGAAGAGAAAGGTATGCGGGTAATAGGGTTAGCGTACGGCCGAGCGGGGGAGTGGATCTTTGCGGGGTTTGTGGCTTTCCACGATCCGGTCAAGAAAACTGCCGCCGAGTCTATCAAGCTTGCTCATGAGCGTGGCATTGCGGTGAAGATACTCACCGGAGATTCTCGCGCCGTAGCAGAGTCTGTAGCTGAAGAGTTGAAACTTGTTTATGCGGGTAACTTGATAATTTCCCTCGAAGAGAGAAAGGTGGCGAGTTTGACCGATGAAGAATTACGTAAAGCGGTAGTGTTTGCAAAATGTACCCCCGAGGATAAGTTGGCACTGATTGATAGGTTTATAGCCTTAGGCCCGGTAGCATTTTTGGGTGATGGTATCAATGATGCTTTGGCACTACGCCGAGCGGATGTGGGCATAGTGGTAGACCATGCCGCAGACATTGCCAAAGAGTCCGCCGACATCCTGCTATTAGAGAAAGATTTAACCCCAATATTGGAAAGCGTCTCAACTGGACGCAAAGCGCTTCGAAATATATTGGTTTACATTATGTATACGTTAGCTGGGAATGCCGGTACTTTCTTTTCATTACTTATCGCTTCATTTTTTTATCCGGTTTTGCCAATGTTGCCAATACAAATACTTTTAAATAATTTACTGACAGATTTACCGCTCATACTCATCATCACCGACCATCCGGACGAATATGCACTTAGTCATGCACCACACTTTGAACCAAGGAAAGTAATAAGAAGAGTTATCATTTTCGGTATAATTTCTAGTATTTTCGATCTGATGTATTTCACCCTGTTTAGCAATGCCAGTGTAGCTGAATTTCAAACAGGATGGTTCCTGCTTTCAGTGTTCGCCGAGCTTGCGCTCATACTGTCAATTCGTTCGTCTCGTTTTATATTCAAAGCACCAGCCATGTCGGTAGCACTGGCGTTCGGTATTGTGGTGTCAGCATTATTGCCGTTTGTATTTATTTACAATTCTTATCTAGCCAATATGTTCCACTTCTCAGCATTGCCGGACTACATGCTCATGATCATTGTATACTTGGTGCTTACATATATCGCCGCAAACGAAGCCGCAAAATTTGTAATGCATAAAAGGAAACTCTATAACAAACCTAAATCCGTAGAGGACGTTTTCAGGTTTTAGCTTTTAACTAAACTAGTTTGTATTCTCCGTCCCCACTCGCAATAGAGTGTTAAACGATATGTTATTATACAAAGATGCAAACCCAAAAGATTGAACAATTGTGGTCCATGTCGACCGAAGAATCCCTAACAAGCCTGGGCTCTGTAGAAAAAGGGCTGGCTGAAGCCGAGGTTGAAAAGAGACTCAAGCTCTACGGCAAGAATACTTTTAAAAAGAACGAGAAAAAAGGCCCCGTGTCTTTGTTCTTCAAGCAATTCCTAAGTCCATTGATATTCTTGCTTTTAGGAGCTGCTATCATCACTGGGTATCTTAATGAATGGACCAACACCATAGTTATACTATTTGCGGTGTTTTTGAATGTGGCTATCGGTTTCTACCAGGAATATCATGCAGAGAACACTCTGGCTAAACTTACAACATATATCAAAGACCGTACCCGAGTCATCCGGGAAGGCAGAGAAGAAGAAATAGATTCGAGTGAGATTGTACCGGGCGACATTATTAAACTTGCTTATGGATCTCGTGTTCCAGCGGATGCGCGCATTATTACTGTGAACAACCTGCGCATTGACGAAGCAGTACTTACTGGGGAATCTATTCCAATAGAAAAAAAGATTGATGTGGTTCCGATGGGTGCCGAAGTTGCTGAACGTAAAAACATCGCCCATGCCGGGACACTGGTCGTCGAAGGGTACGCGACTGCTATGGTTTACGCGACAGGTAACTACACAGAAATAGGTAAAATTGCAGGGATTGTTTCGAAAATTGAACGAGCAAAAACCCCATTACAAAAAGGTGTCGACAAACTCGCTTGGCTCATATTTATATTAGTGCTCGTGATTGTGCTCGGTATTTGGATGCTGGGTATTTCCCGTGGTGAGCCAGCACTTCCAATGTTAGTCCTCTCTGCGGCGGTTGCGGTAGGTGCGGTACCAGAAGCACTGCCCATAGTTTTAACTATGATACTCGCTATTGGCGCTACACGCATAGCTCTCAAGCGTGGAGTTGTACGTAAACTCTCTGCAGCAGAGACACTCGGTTCAGCAACACTCATCATGACGGACAAAACCGGGACACTTACTATGGCGGATATGAAACTCGTTGGAATACATACCTTGGAATCGATGCTTTTGGGTACCGAAAGTGACACAGACTTTTCAGGAGAAGACAAAAAAATACTTGAGCAAGCACTTCATAACATCGACATCACCTTGGACAATCCAAAAGACACAACCGACAAATGGACATTCCGTGGTAGGCCTTTTGAAATAAACATAGCTAAAGCAGCACTACGTGAAAGTATCTCACTTGATGAAACATTAGCTCCAGGTTCACAAATATTATTGCCATTTAATTCGACCAACAAATTCTCTGTTGCTCAAGCAGGGGAGTATTACAGTGTTATGGGTGCACCAGATATCTTGCTCAAACGTTCAAAGGTGTCCAAAGAAGATTATTTGAAACTCGAAACCTGGATAGACCAAACTTCTCGTGCTGGTAAAAGGCTAATTGGTATTGCTCGCATGAAAAAACACGGTGCGCATCCATTGGTGGACGACGTAGAAAACTTAGAGTTCCTCGGAGTGTTGCTGTTTTATGATCCGATTCGTCCAGAGGTACCACAAGCTATCAAAAACATTGAAGCCCATGGTATGAAGATGGTTTTGATTACTGGTGACTTGGTTGGTACCGCGCTTTCTGTAGCCAAGAGTCTGGATTGGGCGGTGAAAGAAGATCAAGTACTCCTCGGATCTGATTTACGCAAAATGTCTGACGAAGAGTTGTTGGTGGTAATACCGAACATCAAGATTTTTGCCCGCGTGACCCCAGAAGACAAACTCCGTGTCGGAACGCTGTATCAGAAATTAGGTGAAGTGGTAGCGATGACCGGGGATGGGGTGAACGACTCACCAGCGCTCAAAGCGGCAGACATTGGTATTTCGCTGGGCTCAGGTTCGGACGTAGCTAAATCAGCAGCGGACCTGGTGCTACTGGATGACAATTTCGAAACTATTTCTCTGGCTATAGATGAGGGGCGTAAAATACTCGGCAACATACGTAAATCATTCGTATATTTGATGTCCAACTCGCTCGACGAAGTTTTCGTAGTTGGAGGAAGTTTGATTGCTGGGCTAGCATTACCACTTACCGCACTCCAGATTATTTGGGTTAACCTTTTTACCGGGTCACTTCCTGCGCTCGCGTTTGCTTTTGATGATGATATCGACAGAGAAAAATACAAAGGGCGTGACTTGAGACTGATTTTTACCACTGAGGTAAAAGTTCTGACTCTGGGTATCGGAATATTGAGTTCACTCTTGTTGTTCCTTCTGTACTACTTCTTGGTGCGTCTAGGTTTACCGATTGAGGTTACTCGTTCGATATTCTTTGTTTGTTTTTCTTCATATATATTGGCAATTTCATATTCTTTCCGTTCACTACATTCACCAATCTACAAATACAATATATTTGCGAACAAGAAGTTAAACTGGAGTCTATTGATTGCTGTTGCTATCCTCATTGCAACCATGACGATACCACGAATGCGGGATATTTTTGACTTAGCACCGATGCCAGTTACCTGGTTGCCGTTTGTTATCTTGTGGTTAGTTCTCAATTTGTTGCTCGTAGAGGGAGCAAAATACGCAGTGCGTAAAACCAAGCATCTTTTTTAAACCTTGAAATTTAAGAAAAATCTGTCATTATAGGGTTTACGAAGTAATACTTCGTTATGGTGCCTATGGTGTAGTGGTAACACAGAAGCTTGTGGAGCTTTTATCTCCGGTTCGAATCCGGATAGGCACCCCCGCTAAGCGGGGGTGAGGTGTGCTTAGCACACCACCCCAATAAATTTGCTATAATTTCCGCATGAAAAAGATCAAAGCGGGTTTGCTGATTTCTTTATTTTATTTGCTATCTTATGTGCCGGCTTTGGCGCATGTGAAATGGTTCGTAGAAGAAGAGGAGATCGAAGAAATACCCTGGTATAAATTCCTGGATACTCCGGTTATTGTTTGGTCGCTGATTGTAATTGCGGTGGTTGTTTTGGGTTGGTATTTAAATAGAAAAGTTAAAACCCCAAACCGACTCATCAAGTTCAACGAAACATACGCGGTGCAGATTCACAGAGGAGCTCAGATGTTGCTCGGTATATTTTTGTTAGTTACCGTAGATTTCTTCTGGAGTACCATTGTCACACCGCATGTGTCGATGAACTCACCAGTTCGTTTAGTAATTACTTTGATTCAATACATCATCGGGATGATGTTCCTATTTGGTCTCTCTAAAAGGATTGCTTCAGGTGCGCTGATGCTTTTGGTACTCATGCTCGGGTATTGGAGCGGGGTAGTAGTGTTTGCAGAGAACTTGCTGCTTTTTTCTCTGGCGCTTTATTTCTTTATTAAAAGTTTCAAGCCAGACGTTTTGCCAGCGTGGGTTGATGCACACTCGCTCGACATATTACGCATAGGATCTGGTGTTTGCCTGATTGTCCTCGCTTTTACCGAGAAACTACTTTTCCCAGAACTTTCACTAGCATTCTTGGCGAGTCACCCTTGGAATTTCATGCAACCGATTTTTCCAGGTTTTACAGACAGTCTGTTTGTATTGTCTGTAGGTATGAGTGAACTCATATTTGGCCTTTTGTTTACTTTTGGATATTTGACCCGTATTACAACTATTGCGCTTAGTGTATTTCTGCTTACATCAGCGACTGCGATGTTCGTGTCAGTTGGAGACTGGGAACCTGGGCATGTAGTCATCTACGCTGTAGCAGTATTGTTCTTATTCTTTGGTTCTGACACCAAGCCTACAAAGAAAGATTAGGTAAGCGTTCCAAGTCTATTGGCTGGGTAAAGTCACCTTTCTCTAGATGGTGGTGCGCGGCGACACCTATCATGGCGGCGTTGTCGCCATAGAGTTTCTTGTCGGTAGGGTAATGCAGGCGGTAATTCTCGGAAAAGTTTTTTCGGAATTCTTTACGCAGTGCTAGGTTGGCAGATACTCCGCCTGCCAAGATGATGTCTTTTATTTCAAATTCTTCACCCAAATCTTCCAAGGCTATTTGGGTTTTCTTGACCAAAGACTCTATGGCAGATTTTTGAAATGAAGCTGCCACGTCGGTGATTATTTTTTTCTTTTCTGTTTTATTCATGCCTTCGGTCAAAACTTTTTGAGTCAGATACAGAACAGAAGTCTTGAGTCCGGAATAACTGAAATCACAAGACCTGGTTTTCATCATCGGTATCGGGAAGGGGAAGGCGTCCTGGTTTCCATCTTTTGCCAATTTTTCAATAATCGGGCCACCGGGGTAACCGATGCCGAGCATTCGAGCTACTTTGTCGTAGGCTTCACCTACGGCGTCGTCGAGTGTTTGCCCGATGATTTTATATTCGCCATGGTTTTTCATCAGCACTAGTTCGGTGTGTCCACCAGATACCAGTAATGCTAGTAGGGGGAATTCGTAGGTAATTTTCGGATTGCCGGATTTGTTTTGGGCTAGGGTCGAATATATGTGTCCCTCCATGTGGTTGATGGCTATCAAGGGTTTGCCTATTTGCACGCTGATCTCTTTGGCTTTTCGGATGCCGACTTCAAGCGCGATGGCGAGCCCTGGGCCTTGGGTCACTGCTACAGCATCCAAATCCTCTAGTTTTATTTTTGCTCCACGCAAAGCTTCTTTGACCACATGCTCAATATTTTCTTGATGCATGGTGCGCGCGATCGAAGGCACGACTCCACCCCATTTTTTATGGAATTCAATCTGAGAAGATATTTTATTCGACAAAACACGAGTGCCGTTGGTTATGGCAACAGATGTTTCGTCGCAGGATGTGTCGATAGCAAGTATTTTCATAATTTATTCCTTGGCAAAGTCGCTTATGGTAATTTTCCGTTCGTTTTCTTTGTCGGTGTGTTCTATTTTAATCCAAACTATTATGGCAGTCTCGGAAACCTTTTCGAAAAACTCAGTGGCCCTATCCGCCCATTCGATCGAGAACACATGACCCTCGGATATTTTGTCTACCAACCCCAGTGCTTCGAACTCTGCTTCGACTTCGGTAATCCGCCAAGTATCCAGATGATACAACATCGGCTTTTTTTCTCTAGCATAGGATCCTTCCACGGTTTCAATTTGGTATTCTTTCTCTACGATAAAGGTAGGAGACAAAACAGGTTCTTTGATTCCGAGTTCTTTGGCCACACCTTTGGTGAATTCGGTTTTACCAGCACCGAGCTCTCCCTCGAGCGCCAAGACTACTGACTTGTAGCCCAAATAATGTTTATACTTTCGGATCAGCTCTCGGCCTAGCTCCTGAGTTTGTTCTCCGCTTTCAGTTGTGGTTTCACGTACTTTGGTTAAACGCACATCCCCTTGGCGCAGTACTGTTTCTCCACCTCCGGTGGTGTCGACTACGGTGGAGGGTTCTCTTTTTGGTAGGGTACCGGCGTCGATAATGAGGTCAATCAAGTTTTTCTGTTTGTCGCTCACGTTATTCAAGATGTCGTCTATCGTGTAAGGTTTCTTTTTGTACGAAGCGTTAGCCGAGGTTGCGGTTATAGGTTTCCCGATTTTTTTAACAATGTCACGTACCAATTCGTAGTCTGGTATGCGCACACCGAGGGTGCCAGTCTCCGACTCCACGCCGTTTGCGACCGTGTGTTTACCACGAGACACTACCGTTATCGGTCCCGGCAGAAAGTTTTCATACAAGTTGCGGGCGATGTCGTTTACCTCGACATACTCCTCGGCCATTTCGATCGAGTCGACAGCGATGGAAAGAGGTTTGCCTTCACGTCTGGTTTTGTACGAGAGTAATTTATCAATAGCTTTTTGTTCTGTAGCCAGGGCCCCGATGCCATAGACTGTCTCGGTAGGGAAAATAACCAAACCACCAGAAAGCAGAGTGCTTGCGGCGGTGGCTATTATTTCTTCGGTAGGAGTTTCGGATATTTTTAAAACTTTATGCATCTTTTGCATTCTATACAGCTTTAGTTTTTTTATCAAATACCTTAGATACATTGTTAATTTCTGCTCCTCTGCTTATAATGAAGAGCAATGAGAAATAGAGTCAAAGAATATTGGAAAGCTTTGGGTCCCGGACTCACTACTGGTGCCGCCGATGACGATCCGTCGGGTATTGCTACCTACTCACAAGTCGGCGCTTCGCACGGTTTTTCTTTTGCTTGGCTCTCACTATTTTCTTTTCCGCTGATGGCGGTGGTAAATGAAATGTGCGCCCGTATCGGCATAGTCACTGGAATAGGTTTGGCTGAAAACATAAAAAGGCACTATTCAAAAACAGTACTGTACATCTGTACCTTTCTTTTGGTGTTTGCCAATGTTTTCAATATTGGGGCTGATTTGGGCGCGATGGGTAAAGCTACGGAATTGTTGTTTCCCAAAGCACCTTTCCCTTTGTTAGTGATACTTTTTGCTGTCCTGTCTCTTTTGCTGCAAGTTTTTATTCCATATAGAAAATATTCTAAATATTTAAAATATTTAACCTTCGCTTTATTCACCTATGTGTTATCCGCCCTCACTCTAGCGATAGATTGGGGTGACGTTCTGTATCACACAATAATTCCAACCATGAATTTTGGCCGGGATGAAATAATTTTAGTTTGTGCCGTACTGGGTACAACCATAAGCCCGTATCTTTTTTTCTGGCAAACCTCCGTGGAGGTAGAGGAGCAGATAATGAAGGGTGAAACTACCGAAGAATCTCGTCGACTGAATGTTAGTAAAAAGGAAATAAACGATATGCGTTTGGATGTGTGGTCCGGCGCTCTCGTTTCTAACCTGGTCATGTTTTCTATTATTGCCGTTTGTGGCGCAGTGTTATTCAAAAATGGAATTACAAATATTGAATCTGCCGAACAAGCCGCCTTGGCTCTGCGACCATTTGCTGGTGATTTTTCATATTTTCTTTTTACTCTAGGCATTATTGGTACCGGACTTCTGGCGATACCTGTTTTGGCCGGGTCAGCATCATACGCCGTGTCTGAGTCGCTCAAATGGAAGGAAGGACTTTATTTGAATTTTAAACAAGCGTATTCTTTTTATGGGGTCATAATAGCAGCAGTGTTACTAGGCATAGGACTTAATTTTATTGGGCTTCACCCCATCAAAACGCTGATCTATTCAGCTGTGCTAAATGGTATCATCGCTCCGATCATGATATTTTTCATTCTTCGAATCAGTAGCGATGCTAATATCATGAGTGGTTATAAAAACAACCGAATTACCAACATAGTAGGGTGGTTTACATTCCTCATCATGTCTCTCGTCAGTATTTTTGTGGTTGTCTCTCTTGTTTTGTAAAAAGCTGATTTGAGGTTATACTACTTAGAGTTTTATTAATTAAATATTTCAAAAAACATGAAAAACAAAATGTGGTTGTGGGTATTAATAGTAATTTTGGTGGTTGCAGGTCTCGTCTATGTGGCAGGGAAAGGCAAAGCACCAACAGAAGAAATCATGCAAGTAGAAGGAGTAAAAATGACAGTATTACAAGAAGGCTCTGGTGAGGCGGCTAAAGCAGGCGACAAGGTTTCTATGAACTATACCGGAAGGTTAGTTGACGGCACAGTGTTTGATTCAAACGTAGATCCAAAGTTCAACCACGTAGAACCATTTACCTTTAACCTTGGCGCAGGTGAAGTTATCAAAGGTTGGGACACTGCGATCGTGGGCATGAAAGCAGGTGAGAAAAGAACTCTTGAAATTGAACCAGCAGCTGCTTATGGGGATCAACCAGTCGGACCAATCCCACCAAATTCAACTTTGATTTTCGATGTTGAATTAGTTTCTATTAACAATTAAATATTAAACATATGATAGATTTAGAACCAGTAAAAAAGGAAAAGATGTTTAAGGCCGTTTTGGCCTTGGTGGTGATACTTTGTTTTTACTTTGGTATCAAAGGACTGATGCTTCTGTCAGACGATAAAGATAGCGAGGTTAATCAAAACGTTATTACTGTAACCGGTCATGGGGAAGTAAATGCAGCTCCAGACTTGGCGACAGTCTACTTTACAGTAGAAGACAGCAAAAATACTCAGAAAGCAGCTAGCGACGAAGTAAATACAAAAATGAAGAAGGTGCTAGAGTTTTTGAAAGGTGCAGGTATAGAGGATAAGGATATCAAGACCGAAGCTTACAATTCTTACCCTAAGTATTCACAAGGAAAACCTTGCCCACCTTACTACAGTGAAGGAATGCTACCTTGTGTCCAAGCTGAAGCAAAAATCATCGGCTACACAGTGTCTCAGAGCATAACTGTAAAAATCCGTAAGATCGACGATAACCTATCCAAGGTTCTCGATGGCATAAACAGCTTTGGAGTGAGCAATATGTCCGGACCTACCATGACCATCGACGACGAAGATGGACTCAAAGCAGAAGCTCGCAAAGAGGCTATCAAAGAAGCAAAAGAAAAGGCCAAAGTGCTAGCTCGGGACCTAGGGGTCAGGCTTGGTGACGTAACCTCTTTCAATGAAAATTCCGGAGGTTATCCGATGTACTACGCCAAAGGTGCCATGGCCTTTGACTCAGTAGCAGAATCTGCCCCAGCCCCACAGATACCAAAGGGTGAGAATACTATCTCCTCTGACGTAACCATAACCTACGAAATTAAGTAAATCCTTTACCTGGGTTGACTAATTCTCGAAAAAGGAGTATATTTAAAGAGCCCTGCGAAGGGCTTTTTAAATAGAAAAAATCAAAATAATGTCAAAAATAACTGAATTTTTAAAAGAAACAAAGACTGAACTCAAGCATGTATCATGGCCTACTCGTAGACTAACCATACTCTACACCATAGTTGTGGTGGTACTTTCTGTACTGGTTGCGTATTTCTTGGGATTGTTCGACTTCCTATTCTCACTCGGACTTAAACAAATTATTTTCTTTTAATTTTTAAAAATGTCAAAACAAGAAGAACAAGGAAAGAGGAATTGGTACGCTATTCACACCTATGCGGGGTATGAAAACGTGGTTTTGCGTAACCTAAAACAGCGTATCGAATCTCTAGGTATGAATGAAAAGATTTTCAACGTTATTGTACCAGTTGAGAAAAAGATCAAGATCAAAGCCGGCAAGCGTGTAGAAGTAGAAGAAAAAATATATCCAGGTTATGTATTGGTGGACATGATTGTGACCGATGATTCTTGGTATGTTGTCCGCAACACCCCTCGAGTTACAGGCTTCGTGGGTGCAGGGGTTAACCCAGTGCCACTAGCCAAAGAAGAAGTTGATTATCTGTTCCGCAAAATGGAAGGTGGTCAAGCTAAACACAACATCGACCTGGCTATCGACGAATCTGTACTCATCACCGACGGCCCATTCAAGGACTTGGAAGGCAAGGTAAACTCTGTAGACACTGAACGAGGCAAGGTCAAGGTATTGGTTTCAATGTTCGGACGAGAAACACCTGTGGAATTAGACTTCTTGCAGGTTAAGAAAATATAAATATTAAATAATTTAACTCGCTTCTAAGTTAAATTATGTACCAGATTTAAAAAGTAATAAAAAAGATATGGCAAAGAAAGTAACAAAAAAAATTAAATTACAGATAGAGGCTGGTAAAGCAACTCCAGCTGGAAAGCTTGGTCCCGCACTCGGACAGGCAGGTATTAACATCGGCGACTTCGTTACCAAGTTCAACGCTGCTACCCAAAAAATGGCTGGACATGTTGTTTCAGTAGTTATCTCTGTTTTCGATGACCGCAGTTATGATTTCATAGTTAAAACTCCTCCTGCAACAGGACTCATCCTCAAGGCTGCTGGTATAGCCAAGGGCTCCGGCAAGAATGCAGTTTCCAAAGTGGGCAAGATCACTCGCGCACAAGCACTTGAAATCGCTAACTTCAAAGGAACTGATATAAACGCAAAAGACGACGAAGGCAAGATCGCTATCATCGCTGGCTCTGCTCGAAGTATGGGCATAACCGTAGAATAAATTTTTGTAAATAAAATAAAAAACCTCTCAGACGAGAGGTTTTTTATTTTTAGAATTCGTTCTTCCACATCATGGATTCTTTGGGTAGGTGTTCTTGGTTAGCGTATTTTGGATTTTTCTTTTTGCCGTAAAGTCTTTCTGCTTTGCCGTCGACAACATAATAAATCATTTGACCCACCGGCATACCAGCATAGACTCTAACCGGTTTTGAAACAGAAAGTTCGAGTGTCCAATATCCGCAAAACCCCACATCACCCTTGCCGGCTGTGGCGTGGATGTCTATGCCGAGCCTTCCAGTAGAAGATTTGCCTTCAAGGAAGGGAACATGTTTATGTGTTTCGGTGTATTCTTCGGTAGATCCTAGGTACAGTTGTCCCGGCTTCAAAACATAACCATTTTTAGGAATTACAAAATGCTTTATTTTGTTATGCTTTTTGGCATCGAGGGTCTTGTCTACATACTGAGCTAAATGCTTAGACAGGTGTACGTCATAAGAATTACCACCCATGTTTTCTATATTAAATGGTTTAAGCACTATACTACCTTTTTTAATTTCGGCTAAGATTTTTTTATCTGAAAGTATCATGGTACAAGTCTGGCATATTATTTATTTCAGCACAATATCATGCTCTCCACGTTTGATATCGAAACGGTCTATCTCCGGATCCAAATGCATCACTAGACCCGATTTACCGAAAAGCTCTGACAATGTATCCGCCAGCATTTTGGCCTTTTTACGTAGCGTTGGATGCACGAATTGGGTTGCCCGCAGTTCCGCCAGGTATACCAACGCCGGCAAGTTACCGGTTAATCGGTTTGAAATTTTGTATCCCATGGCGACATAGTATTGCCTTTCTTCTTTTGAAACTTCGAGGGTGTTAACTTTGTCTTCCTGTGTTTTTAAAAATGTTTTTGCTTTGTCTTGGAGTTCTGCTGGTAGTTCATCCAAGTACCAACTCTCGAAACCAATATCCATGGTAAGTAGTGGCATGCGCTGAGTCACCGCACGATGTCTTTGGAGGTCGCGGAAGGATCCAAAGTCGAGCAAGAATTCAAATTGCAGATTGCCGGCTTCTGCTAGGTGCCTAGGTAGTTCGGTTTTTGGAGGCCTGCTCGATAGGGTTTCTTTTTGCAAGAGATTTGTATCAACCGCGTTGTTAACCAATTTAAATTCCGGAGAATCAGCTTTGTGATAATAGTAATCATTCTTCATCCAATACTCGTTGTACGCTTCGGTGGCTTCGTAGTGTTTGTGTCCGAATGAATTTGGAAATGCTAGAAGTAGCGCTGCCTCTACGGCCTCGGCTGTATTTCGGACTTCGGGTAGGGGATGATGACGTATCAGAGCAATCTTGTCTGCTGCTTGGCGGAGGTTGGTATGCCAGGCCAGGTTCGTGGTTGATCCAGCTGGCAGGAAGCCACGCAAGATATCAAAGGCTCGAGCGTTAATGGCTTTGTTGTAAATATTTTCTTTCTCGTCGGCGCCGATGGGGAACTGTTGTTTCAAGTATTCTACTGTTGGTCCCATTGCTTCTATATAAAAACTTCTATAACTCTCTAGTATTTCTTCACCTTCTTTGGTCCCCAAAGGGTTCTTGAATGGTTGAATTTGGAAATCAATATATCTGGTAGAAGATTCTTGGCCGGAATAAAGCGCCCAGTCTTGGATGGCCTTGGCGGTGAGCATGGAAACTCCTTCGATAAAAATAGAAACGGTTCCGCAGTCACCGATGGATTTGTGCCCGTAGCCGACGTAGAAATTTTTCATGAAATTCTCCGCTCCTTTCTCGGCTAGAATTTTCAAATGACTTTCGAGTCCGCCGATGGAACGGGAATGGAGGGCTTGGAGCATGGCTTCGGATTCGGGATTGATGGTGGAACCAGTGTCGAGGATTATGACGATACCCCCGCCTTTGATTTCTACTTTAGAGTGCTTTAAATCAACAATATTTTTATCAGACATAGGGACATTATATCTTTTATCTACCAACCACCAAAGTTTGACAAAATACAGCAAACGTGTTAGTTTCCAAGCAAATGTTTTGATCTTTGACAAGGGAGTGTCTAAGTAAAATAATAAATTTTTTGATTAGTACTGGTTATTTTTAATGTAATATTCAGAGAATTTGTTATTTTTCTTTTTCACTAAAACGGTTAAACACCATGTTAAAAACATTGCTCTTATCCTTGCTCATCGGCCTTATGCCTATTTTCCTCAATGCACAGGCCATTGTCACGGAAGAAGTAGATACTTCCGGTAAAATTACGCGTAGGTTATTGGAAGAACATCTTGTCGTCACAGCAGCAGCACTCCCGGATGGTGCCGTCAAACTGATTGTCTCGAACCGTTTCAACGACTATGTATGGCTTAAAGAAGGGGCCGAAGTGTTGGATCGGCAAATCAGTTTCCTTGCCGATGAAATTTTCCGCTATAAGACCGAGTTGAAAGAGGCTAAAAAAATGCTTGCGCAACTCAAAAAACAAAAGGCGGAAAAAAGCGAACAACAAGCCCAGGCATTGGTCGTGAAGGGGATCGAAAAACAAGTCACCAAGCTCAAGGCCGATCGCAAGTTATTAAAGATCGCAAAACGACCCTATGGCAAAGCCCTCGCCGCGGCCAATCGGCACAAACCGCAGTAGTAATCATTGCTCCTTTCTAAATCTTTTAAAATCATTTAAAACACCAGAATACGCCAGTACATAAGTACCCGTGTCCTGGTGTTTTCTGTTTTTAGTTGACAATTTTTGTAATCAATGCTACTCTTGGAGCATCATTCTCACTCTTAATTAACGAGACTGACGATTGTGGAAATCATCTATGACTTTTGTGTCTAGGGATCGATATCCATGACACAAAAAATATATGATTAAAACACGCAGTAACGCGCGACCTGCATTTTCAGGTTCACGCACAGCTCGCCCGGCGAGCAAACCTTCCAGTTTTGGAAGTAAACCTTCTTCTTTTGGAAGAAGTAAACCAGCCAGTTCTACTGGCGGTACATTTAGAAAAAGTTTTAGCAGTGCACCACGTAGTGGGGGATTTCACAGTTCCAGGCCTCCTTTCCAAAGAGGTGGATTTAAAAAGTCTGGTGGTGGTGGAGGCCGCGGCAAGGGTCGTGGTGACAGAATAGACTTTTCTCGCTTTATCCAAAAAGCAGTACACGTAGAAGAGAAGCCATACATAGCCAAACACACATTTGCAGACTTTCCGTTTGAAGCTCAACTCCATAAAAATATTGCAAAGAAGGGTTATTCTAATCCTCGACCAATCCAAGACCAATCTATCAATGCAGTCCTAGAAGGTAAAGACGTTTTTGGTATGGCGAACACTGGTACCGGCAAGACCGCGGCGTTCCTTTTGCCTTTGATAAACAAAGTTATGAAAAACAAGACTCAAAAAGTCTTGGTGCTTGCTCCTACTCGTGAGCTTGCAATCCAGATCGAGGATGAGTTGCGCTCACTGGCTACTGGCTCAGGACTCTACGGAGTCTGTGTTGTTGGAGGTATGCCGATCAACAAGCAAATCGATGAAATAAAAAGGGGAGTTCAATTTGTTATCGGTACTCCAGGACGTGTAACTGACTTAATCAAAAGAAAGATTCTAGACTTAACTCCTTATAAATACGTCGTGCTTGATGAAGCTGACCGAATGCTCGATATGGGATTCCGTGATGACATGGTTTTCATCTTAGACAAGACCTCAGCTGACAGGCAGACACTTTTCTTCTCAGCGACACTCTCACCAGAGATAAAAAAACTGACAGCAGACTTTCTGAAGGATCCAGTATTTATTTCTGTGGTTTCAGGCGAGACCGCCAAGAACATAGACCAAGATGTAATACGCGTAAAGAACGAACAGAAATTCGATAAACTTTGCGAAGTCTTGAAAGAAGAAGGCACCGACAAGATTTTGATTTTCCGAGAAATGAAACACGCTGTGGATTCCTTGACCAAGGACCTGCACAAAGTTGGTTTCAAGGTTGGATGCATCCATGGTGACAAACGAAGCCGGGAGCGTATTCGTACTTTGGATTTTTTCAAAAAAGACCAGATCAATATTCTCATCGCTACTGATGTAGCGGCACGAGGACTCGATATTCCAGATGTAACCCACGTCATAAACTACGATGTGCCCCAGACTTATGACACCTATGTGCACCGTATTGGCCGTACTGGCCGTTCGGGCAAGAAGGGAACCGCGCTTACTTTCGTGCCAGCTTAGTTTAAAAAAGCGAAATTATCAAAATTTTCGAGGGTATAGGAAAAAATCCCCAGACCATTCAAAAATTTTATAATTTCGCTTTTTCTCAAAAGAATAAAAAAACACCCCAAGGAGGTGTTTTTTTATTGACATTGAATTCAGGTAAGAGTACTCTGAGGGTAAATTTTCCTTCTTCACTTTCAACGAGTAATAACATGGTTAACCTTAAGAATTATCCCGGCGTAAAACCCAAAACCACAACAATTAGGGTTCCAACAGAGACCCGTCCAAAAAGATAACATACTCCCTCCTCCTTCAACAAAGAAAGCGACCCTCCTGGTAGGGTCGCATTTTTTTTGTTTTGAGTTTTTGATTTGACAAATCATGATTATATATGTATACTGATTTTGAATCGAAGAACGCACGGCGCGTTCTTTTTTATTGTTGTACATTTAAAAATTTATTCTCAATGAGGAAAGAAAAGTCCATTTACAACCTCTCTCCAGGTTGGTTGATGCATCGGTTAACCTTGAAAACAGTTAATAAAAACAAGGATTTGTTTAATGAAATTTGCGTATTGGTTTCAAGACGATTGCAGGAGAAAAAAAGGATTTATAAAAATCCTTTTCCTCCCGGTGATTATCTGGTATCAATAACCATTCATAAAACGACCTTTGACGGATTAATTTTCAAGGATAAATACAAAGACCCTGCTATTTTGTCAGGAAACAAAAAACCCCTTGTTGTTTTCAGTATTGAGGTTCTAAAAGGAAACCAGGTCAATTTAGTTGACCTACAATCAAAGTCTTCAAAATTTGCTCCAATTACATGCAAAGAAATTTGTGTACTGGTTTTAAACCAAATGGGATTCAAAGTTTCAAACTGAATAATAATCACTTCAAACTCGCATAAATAATTTGGCCGGCGCTCAATCGAGAGCATCGGCCATTTTTAATTTTCGTTATAAATCAAAAAACCACCCGAGAGGGTGGTTTTTTGATTTGAGTTTATTTATTTTGCCTTTATGAGTCCAGCTTTCAGGAGGGTAGCGTAGGCGCCGTTTTTCTTGAGAGTTTTAAACCCACGAGTGGTAGCTTCTACCATAACAGTTTTGCCGAGTTCAGCTACGAATACTCGCTTTTTTTGCATATTAGTATGCTTCCTGACCTTGCCGGTAGGGTTGAATTTGGTGGCACGAGTACGGTTAGAATAACCGCCGCCCACTATACTTGTCTTTTTGGTTATTGCACAGGTTTTCATAACGATGAGTGCATGCTATCATAAAGTTTACATGGATGCAATAGATACAATCTTTTACCTTGCCATACTGATCATGTCGGTGGTTATCCACGAAGTGTCTCATGGTTTCATGGCGGAATACTTTGGCGACAAGACTGCTCGTTTGGCTGGCCGGCTGACGCTGAATCCTGTGGCTCATTTGGACTTGTTTGGTTCAATTATTCTGCCGGCGATACTGTATTTCACCACTGGATTTGCTTTTGGTTGGGCTAGACCGGTACCATACAATCCGGCAAATCTACGAAACGAAAAATGGGGAACCATAGCCGTAGCTGCTGCTGGAGTACTGGCCAACCTTTTCATTGCTCTGTTCTTTGGACTTCTTCTGCGTTTTCTGTGGCCTGTTTTCCCGACCGAGAAACTGATCGGGTTCGTGTCTTCTATCGTCATCGTAAACTTGGCTTTGGCGTTCTTTAACCTTGTGCCCATTCCACCTCTCGATGGATCCAAGATACTTTTCAACCTTTTGCCAGGGCGCTTTGCTCAAATATTAGCAACCATTGAACAGTATTCTTTCTTTATTTTAATCTTGTTTATATTCATGTTTTCACAATATCTAGCCCCTGTTATTTTCGGTAGTTTCAAGCTCATAACTGGGCTGGGGCTCTAGGGGTATTGCAATTTTTCGAAACCTATAGTAGATTACCTCTGTGCCATACAGAGTCTTCGGACTCTTTTAATTTATAGCGATATAGACAAGGAATGCCAACAATCAACCAATTAGTTAGAAAAAACAGACGAACACCAAAAGGTAAAGACAAGACCGTTGCTTTAACTCGCGGATTTAATGTGCTCAAGAACAAGCCTGTGTATTATTCTTCACCTTTCAAAAGAGGTGTATGTACAAAGGTAACCACCACCACTCCAAAGAAACCAAACTCAGCTCTCCGAAAGATTGCCCGCGTCAGACTTACCAACGGCTTGGAAGTTACTGCCTACATCCCAGGTGAAGGACACAATTTGCAGGAACACTCAGTGGTTATGCTACGAGGTGGTCGTGTAAAGGACTTGATCGGAGTACGTTACCACATAGTTCGTGGTGTGCTCGATACCCAAGGTGTTGAAAAGAGACGACAAGGACGATCCCTATACGGTAATAAGAAACCTAAAAAAGATAAAAAATAATTCAAAAATAATATAAGCCATGCGACGCAAAGTTAAAAATCGAAATATAGTAGGCAAGGACTTCGTTTACAACTCAGAAAAGCTCGAGAAGTTTATCAACTACGTCATGTGGTCTGGTAAAAAAGAAACTGCTCGAAAAGTTGTGTACCAAGCTTTTGAAGTTATCAAAGAGAAGACCGGAAATCCAAATCCACTCGAAGTATTCGACTTGGCTATGAAAAACGCTGGACCGCTTACCGAAGTTCGTTCCAAGCGTATCGGTGGTGCAAACTACCAGGTTCCACGTGAAGTTCGTGCTGAAAGGAGATTGGCGCTAGCTATGAGATGGATTCGTGATGCAGCTCGAGGCAAGAAAGGCGTACCAATGCACATGAAACTCGCTGATGAATTGATAGCTGCTTCAAAGAACGAAGGTGCTGCTGTAAAGAAGAAAGACGATACTCACAAAATGGCAGACGCCAACAAAGCCTTCGCTCACTTCGCTTGGTAATCTAAATTTTAAATACTCACAAAAGCCCCTCTGTGGGGCTTTTGTTTTTTATCTTTATAAGATACAATTTGAATCATAATGCCGGAATTCGATCCGGGGAAAAGAGATTTTTTAAAGAAGAGTCTTCTCACTACAGGAGCGTTTCTTTTTAAGACCAATTCAACAGTTGCTAAAACTATTGAAAAAACAACTAGGCCATCTAATATGGAACAGTTAGGAGACAAAACAACCCTTACTGATTCTGGAGAAAAATTCACTAACGGTGAACATGTATTTAGAGTTAATTTTAAACCAGAGGGTGCAACAGAAAGTAAAGACGTCGGAGAATTGTGGCCTGTGGGATTGATGAACTTTGTTACCAGAGAAACAGACCCAGACTTATTTCAGTTGGACATGGAAAATTTGTTAAAAAAAGCTGGAGGAGTAGCTACCTCTCCAGATGGAATGACAAAGGCAGCAAATGGATATGTTTTAGAAGGTAGGTCGCTTGCTCACGGTGAAGTAGTTGAAGGTAACGGTCAAGAGGTGCCTAGGTACGGTATCGTAGTTTTGGATAATAGGGGTAAAATAACTAAGTTTACTCACGGAGCCGAGTTAGCAACTTATGATGCACAAGGTAACGTAACAGAAAAATCAAAATTCGATAAACTTTTTTCTGAAGTTAAGAGTGCCGGAGGAAGTTTGTTTTTCTTGCCAAGCATAATGAGAACCTATGGAGGAGAAGTAAAAAAGTTAGAAAATGAAACTATGTTAGAACAGGTGCTCGTCAGGAGGCTTGAACCAGCTGTTGATGGTAATGGAAGACGTCTATCTGGGGCAGAGCCCGTGGAAACTTATAAAGTTGTACGCTTTGATCCAATGATTTCATACAAGAATGCTATACGCACACTCGAGGGTTTGAACAGGCAAAACTCTGACGGTACTATGTCTGCTACCACCCATATATTTATGCTAGATGGAGGACAAGATTGGGACAGGGCTGCGAAAAAGTTGAGTACAAACAATGGAGAAGAAGTAGTTGTTTTATCAGAAGGGAAGAAAGACCTTGCTACGGCTGCTCTAGTTTTTTATTAAAGGCTCCACGGTCATTTCAAAATTTGTCTACTCTTTACAAGATGACAGATGTTACAAGACCTCCGCTCACTCTGTGTGGTAGACTAAAAGGGGATGCTATCTAAACTTACATTTCAAATAACAACTGCGCTCGGGGCTTTTTTACTTTTTCTTGCTGAGCCTTTTCTGGCTAAATTTATTACACCAATTGTCGGGGGGTCATTTTCAGTTTGGTCTGCAACAATTGCTTTTTTTACCATAGCTCTTTTTTTAGGTTATGTATATGCGTATTCAATTCTTAGGTTAAGCAAAAGTTGGCAGATAGGGGTCCACGGTACATTGGTCTTGTTGTCACTCGGGTCACTTTTTTCGGGATATCTTTTGTGGGGTTTACCCCTCCTGCCCACTACTAACTTTTTACCAATTCAAAATTGGACTCCCTTTCTTTCAGTGTTTGTTTTGCTTTCATATTCTATATTAATTCCATTTATTCTTTTGTCATCGACGACTATATTACTCCAACGCTGGCAATCTTCGATTAAGGAAATAGAAGCTAATCCCTACCGTCTTTATTCAATATCAAACATTGCCTCATTTGTTGCCCTGGGCAGTTTTCCTTTTCTGTTTGAGCTTTTTATGCCAATGTCGACCCTGTCCTTTTTCTGGAGTGCGTTTTTTATATTGTATGTAGTATGTCTTTTGTTAGCCATGCGAACATTTGCGAAGAAAGCAGTGATCATCGAGGCACCTACCCAAGATAGTAACGAGAACCATCCTACAACCAAACAGATTCTGTACTGGCTCGGATATTCCGCACTAGGCACATGGATTCTTGTTTCGGTTACCACTAGCCTTAACCAGGGGATTAGTGGCTTTCCATTGTTATCAATCATCCCGTTAGCATTATATTTACTTACCTTTGTAATTGTGTTTCGGGGAGTTTCATTTCCTCCTGTTTTGGCACCCATAATAATTTTGTCTATTCTCTTGAGCCTACCCATAGAGATACACCTTTGGACAGTGATAGTCCTATCACTCCTCACTTTTCTTTTTTTTGCGTGTTTTTTCTTACACGAAGCAATATATAAAACAAGGCCAACCATAAAATATCTACCAACATTTTACCTTGTGGTTGCAGGTGGGGGAGCGTTGGGAAGTTTTCTGGGGAGTATCGTAGCACCTCTAATATTTCCAGACCTGTACGAAACTTTTATAGGCATGCTTGTAGTCATGTTCCTCATAATTCCGACATTAAAAGGATTAATGATGCAAACTGGATTTAATAAAAAAAGGTCCGGCGCGATTAAGGCTTTGTTGGTTTTTGTATACTTAATGATTATTGCCTCATTTATATTTCCAAGATTTGGAAAGAATTCAGAAGTACCAACCAGAACTTTTTACGGAATTTATAAAATATATGAGACCAAAGAAGACGTTGGGTCAATGCGGAAATTAATTTCCGGGGACATTATTCACGGATCACAATTCACTGATGCGGCACGAAGTGCGGTACCCACTACGTACTATAGTCAAAAAAGCGGAGTAGGAATCGCCCTTCTTAACATTCGCCAGAATCCAAAATCTGTGGGTGTCGTTGGTCTGGGTACAGGCACCATGAGCGCCTATTGCGGTAGCAATGACCGATTTCGCTTTTATGAAATTGACCCAGCTGTTGCCTTAATCGCCAGAAATAAATTCTCATTTATTAGCGATTGCGAAAACAGATCAGGTGTTGTTGAAATAATTATTGGCGATGCACGCCAATCCTTAGAGAGAGAAGAGGGTAACAATTTTGACATGCTTATTGTTGATGCGTTTACAGACGATGCTATACCCACACATCTTTTGACCCAAGAATCTTTTGTAACCTACAAAAAGCATTTGAAAGATACCGGGGTACTCGCAGTGCATGTTTCAAATAAATTCCTAAGTTTAGATCCCATAGTTCTAGGTACTGCAAAGTCCATAGGTTATTCTGCTCGAGTTATTAAATATATACAACCATCCCCCGAAGAAAGTAAGCTTGGAGCAACAGGATCGAAGTGGGTAATTCTCGGAAGTGAGGCCTTCCTAAAGGAAGCATTTCCAAACACTGTGTACCCAACAACACCAATAGGTGATCCTTGGACGGATGATAAAAACAGTATCCTACCGGCGTTTTTAGAAAAAAAGAAGTTTTAAGCAATATTTTGCAAATATCCTTGCTTTTATTTGCAAAAAAGGGGTTTGTGGGGTATAGTGACGGAAGCGCTAGACGCGCTTTTTTATTAGTTAAATTACAATTATGGAAAGAGATTACCCACTAGAGAAAGTTAGAAATTTTGGAATTATTGCGCATATCGATGCTGGTAAGACTACCACCACCGAGCGTGTTTTATTTTATACAGGTGTGTCCCACAAAATCGGTGAAGTTCACGATGGTGAAACTACAACCGACTGGATGGAACAGGAACGAGAGCGAGGTATCACTATTACTTCTGCTGCAGTTACTTGTTTCTGGACACCGACCTACGCGGCTCCAACAGACAAGAAGTTGAAACACCGTTTCAACATCATCGATACCCCTGGGCACATCGACTTTACAGTGGAAGTGAAAAGATCTCTTCGAGTACTCGACGGAGCAGTGGTTGTGTTCGACGGTGTGGCCGGTGTAGAGCCACAGTCTGAAACCAACTGGCGTTATGCTGACGAAGCTAACGTTCCTCGTATCTGCTTCATCAATAAGCTCGACCGAACTGGCGCGTCTTTTGAACACTCCTACAAAACGATTTTGGATCGTTTGACCAAAAAAGCTGTCCGTATGCAAATCCCAATCGGGCTTGAAGAAAAGCACGATGGTGTTATCGATCTCCTTAAAATGAAGGCGTATTACTTTGAAGGAGAAATGGGTAATACTGTAATAGAAAAAGAAATCCCAGAAGAATACAAAAAAGAAGCAGAAGGTTACCACAATGAACTTGTAGAAAAAATTGTTGAAAACGATGAAGCTCTGATGACCGAATACCTGGAAGGTATTGTGCCAGGTTATGACACTTTGAAAAAAGTTCTCCGTAAGGCTGTAATCGCAAACGCAATATTCCCAGTGTACGCAGGTTCGGCGCTCAAGAACAAAGGTGTTCAGCTTGTACTCGACGCTGTGGTTGACTATCTACCAGCTCCTACTGATATCCCACCTATCCCTGGTATCGACCCTAATACTGACGAGCCAACAGAGCGCAAAGCTTCTGACTCAGAGCCTTTTTCTGCTCTTGCTTTCAAAGTCGCTACTGACCCATTCGTAGGACAAATCATTTTCTTCCGTGTTTACTCTGGTTCTCTTTCAGCTGGAAGTTATGTTTACAATCCTCGTACACGAAACAAAGAAAGAATCGGACGTATCTTGCGTATGCATGCGAACGACCGGGAAGAAGTAAAGAAAGTTTACGCTGGTGAAATCGCAGCAGCGGTAGGACTCAAAGATACCATTACTTCCGACACTATTTGTGACGAAGCAGCTCCAGTAGAACTAAACCGTATCGTTTTCCCTGAACCAGTTATCTCTCTACGTATTGAACCAAAGACAAAAGCTGACCAAGAAAAAATGGGTATGGCATTAAACCGTCTAGCTCAAGAAGACCCAACTTTCAGAGTTACTACTGATCAAGAAACAGGGGAGACCATCATCGCTGGTATGGGTGAACTACACTTGGAAATCATTGTTGATCGTATGAAACGCGAGTTTACTGTCGAAGCAAACGTAGGTAAGCCGCAAGTTGCATACAGAGAGACTATCAATGGCACTGCTGAAACAGAAGGAAAATACATCAAGCAGTCTGGTGGACGTGGTAACTACGGTCACGTAAAGATCAAGGTAAAGCCGATGGTAGCATTAACCAAAGAAGAGATAGAAGATCTACCAAAGAACACCAAACGTTCTGAAGCTTTCGAATTCATCAACAGCATCAAAGGAGGTGCTATTCCTCAGGAATACATCGCTCCTTGTGAAAAAGGATTTAAAGAAGGTCTCGACCGTGGTATCCTCGCTGGGTTTAAAATGGTAAACGTTTCAGTAGAGCTATGGGATGGATCTTTCCACGAAGTGGACTCCAACGAAATGGCTTTCAAAATCGCAGCTTCTATGGCAATCCAAGACGCATGTCGTGCTGCTCGCCCAGTAATCCTCGAGCCGATGATGAAGGTTGAAGTTGTAACCCCAGATAAATTCATGGGTGACGTCACCGGTAACCTATCTTCAAAGCGTGGAATCATCGAGGGCCTAGAAGACCGTGGTATGAACAAGGTTGTGAAGGCTATAGTCCCTCTTTCTGAAATGTTTGGATACATGACCGGACTACGTTCTATGACCGAAGGCCGAGCATCATTCACCATGGAGTTCACTCGTTACGATATTGTTCCAAACAACGTAGCAGATACAATCATCGCAGCTCGTAAGTAAGTATTTAATCATCCCTGCCTGTCGCAGGCAGGGCGCTAGAAAGTAATTAGTGGTATAATCTAAATAATATGTTAAACAGTCTTAAAAATCTTCTAAAAAAGAAGAAGGTGCTTGTGTTGGGCGGGGTAATAGTTGCCGTAGTGCTTGTTTTTGTATTCAAAAACGGTAATGGAGAAAGTTTTTCAACCATCAGTCCTGCTTTTGGAACTTTGACTCGCAGTGTCCAAGCAACTGGCCAAGTGGTTTCTTCGACTGACCTGGATTTATCTTTTGCTAAATCAGGCATAGTGAGCTCGGTGAATGTAAAAGTTGGTGACAAGGTCAGGAGAGGTCAAGTGTTGGCAAGTCTCGATTCCGGAAGCGACAGGGCAGCCGTCACCAAAGCCAAGGCATCGGTTCTGGGAGCTCAAGCAAAACTCAAAAAAATAATCGAAGGTTCTTCAAACGAAGAGATTGCCTTGGCGCGAGTTAATTTGGAGAATGCAAAACAAGATTTAAAAAACACCGAAAATACTCAAACAACCTTGGTCAAAAATGCTTACAGCAAATTAATGAATTCGACCCCGGAAGCAGTACCCCAAGATTCGCTTGGTGCTATCGCTACTGCACCAACCATAAGTGGTACTTATAAACTAGGAACCGAAGGTAAAATAAGTATCAGCGTGTACAGTTCGGGTAATGGGATCATGTTTTCTGTTGCCGGTTTGGTGACGGGTTCAGGTTCTGTAAATTCTACCAATCCACAACCACTTGGTGATTCTGGTTTGTATGTTTTATTTAGTACTACTACAAATTTGAGCGGTACTAACTGGGTGGTTAACCTTCCAAACAAGAAAGCCACTGACTACCTAGCAAACGAAAGCGCATACTTGGCTGCACAGAATACCCAAAGTGCTGCTATTGCTTCTGCTCAGTCTCTGGTTAATCAACGCGAAGCAGAGCTCAACATTAAACTAGCTTCTGCACGAGATTCGGACATAGAACTAGCCCAAGCAGACGTCCTGTCCGCCCAGGGTGAGCTAGAGCGTGCACAAGCGTCTTACAGCGACAACCTGATCATAGCTCCAGAAAATGGCACCATAACAAAAGTTGAAACAAAATACGGTGAGTTGGCTAGCACTAATGTGTCAGCCATAACCCTCGAAGATATAGAGAATTTATACATTGAAGCTGATATCAACGAATCAAACATTGCTTCGATAAAAGCAGGTCAAAGTGTGGACACAACTTTTGATGCCATCGGTAAAGACAGAATATTCAAAGGAACTATTTCACAAGTTGATCCGTCTTCGGTTACAACCGAAGGGGTTGTTAATTACAAAATAAAAGTTTCCATCGGAGAAGAGAATTTCACTATTCGTCCTGGAATGAACGCCGAGATCAGTATTTTGATTCAAAACATAGAGAACGTTATTTCTGTTCCTAACGCAGCTATCATACAAAGTGATGAGTTGATCGTAGAGGACAACAGTGTTCCACACGTATACGTCCCAGGGCCACAATACAAAAAATATCTGAATGTTGTAACCGGTGATAAATACAAAAAAGTTGAAGTTAAAACAGGTGTGGTGGGAGACGGCAACATGGTGGAAATCTTATCTGGAATAACCAAAGAAGATAAAATCGCAATCGTTGAAGAAAAATAATGAAATCAAGTAAAGAAAATTTACCTGCCTACCGGCAGGCAGGTTTCAATAGAAATATAAAAGTTGGCTGGTTTTTGGCCAAGCGGGAACTCAAGCGGGCTAATAAATGGACCACAGGTCTTATCGTAGCCGTGATGACTTTGACGTTTTTGAACCTGGTTGTTGTCTCTGGAATTCTAATAGGACTTATTCAAGGTTCTGAAGATGCTCAGAAAAAATACGCAATTGGTGATATTGTTATTTCTCCTTTTCTAAATAGAAACGTAATTCTACAAACCCCAGAAGTTGAAAGTATAGTAAAAACTATTCCAGGGTACAGAAACCATACTGTGAGGTATTCAGGTTCAGCTCGAGTAGAAGACACCTATAGACAGACAACAAAACCAGGAGAGAAAAAAGGTGGCGCCGGGGCGCCAATATTGGGTATTGACCCAGTTCTCGAAGATAAGTTTTCTGGAGTTTCAAAATTTGTTCTACGAGGTGAATATTTGAATGCATCTGATGCAGACAGTATATTGATTGGTAAAAACTTTCTTTACGAATTCACTCCAATTGATGCTCCTGGATTTGAAAGTTTGAAAAACACCAATGTTGGTTCTAGGGTGAAACTTACTTCCGGTAACATAGAAAAAGAATATTTCGTCAAAGGAATTCTAAGTTCCAAGGTAGATACTTTTGACTTCTCAGTGGTGATGCTCGCTAGTGAAGCTAGAAAATTATCTAGTCAGACTGACTTAAATGCTGGATCCATTGCTATCCAATTGCAACCAGGAACTGATCCTAATCTAGCTAAAAAGTTTTTGATAGACAGTGGGGTAGAAGAGTGGGCGCGAGTGCAAACTGCCGAAGAGGCGTTTCCTAAATTCTTGAAAGATATCAAAGCAACTTTTGGTATCCTAGGGTCAGCGATTTCCGGCATAGGTTTGGTGGTTGCTTCAATTACGATCTTTATTGTGATTTTTGTTAACGCTATTACTCGCAGACGATATATTGGAATATTGAAGGGTATTGGTATAAACAAACAAGCTATATTGTTCTCGTATATGTATCAAGCAACCATATATGCTTCACTGGGTATTTTATTAGGCATGATGTTAATATTTGGTTTCATTAAACCTTATTTTGCTGAAAACCCAATAAACTTTCCTTTCTCAGACGGAATACTGGTAGCTACTTTGTCCGGAACTTTCACCAGAGCTTTTATCTTGCTAGTGACGACTATGATTGCCGGATACATACCAGCGCGAATAGTTATAAAACAAAATACATTATCAGCAATCTTGGGAAGATAAAACATGATTCAAGTTAAAAATTTAAGCAAAATATTTCAAAGTGGAGATGCGCAAATAATTGCTTTAAACAATCTTACTTTTTCTGTACCAGAAGGGCAGTTCTTGACCGTCACAGGGAAATCAGGTAGTGGTAAATCAACACTGCTTTACCAACTAGGATTGCTAGATTTGCCAACCTCTGGGGAGGTGTATATAGATGGTATCGAATACACCAAGCTGGAAGAGAACGCTCGCACAGTATCAAGGCTAAATGACTTGGGGTATATCTTCCAAGATTATGCTATTTTACCTTCACTCACTGCGCTTGAGAACACAATGCTGCCTCTCCTGATGCAGGGTTATGATATGAAAGAATCAGAAGAGAAAGCTAAAAAGGCTTTGGATAAAGTTGGATTGCTAGATCGTATGAACAACCTACCTTCTGCGTTATCTGGTGGGCAGCAACAGCGTGTGTCTATCGCGCGCGCGATATCCCATGAGCCCAAAATTATATTTGCCGACGAACCGACAGCTAACCTGGACTCGGAGACTTCGAAACATGTGATTGACGCTTTTGTAAAACTAAACAAAGAAGGCCAGACCATCATCATGGTAACTCACGAAGAAGAATATGCTCGTCTAGCTGACCGCACCATCACTATGGCGGACGGAAACATCGTCTCGGATGTTTTGAACTAAACTTTGATTTTCCACACAGACTGGTTGTGTTATGGGTTTTTATAAGAGACAATACAGTAGTGAAAGAGTGCGGGGGATTATTTTATCTAATATTGATTCATGAAAAAATATATTAAACTTTTTTTACTCATTTTAGTTTTATTACCTTTTTCTGCTACAGCTTATGAACTCCAGCCGTATTACGTACAAAAAATTGATGAGATCGAAAGTAAAATAACCGTCAAAGATAGATACGGTAAGTTTTACGTACTAACATATGGTCCTGAATGTAGTGGATGGTGGACGTATACGGGGCAGAGAATATACATCAACGCTAGAGGGCCATTCCTAGACGGTGTGGAAGACGAAATATTTCTAAATGACTTAGGAATTCGAGCTTGTCCTGTTCGGAAAGTTTCTTATGTCAAAGGCGGTCCTGGTTATTACGTGATACACCAAAGTAGTATCTGTCCGGACCACGGCTTCATTTCGCCAGTCGATGCCAATATGTGTGAGTGCACCTCTGGATATAAATTCGATATTGACCGGCACATTTGTGTCCCTTTCAAAACGAACGATCAAATTTGTAAAGAAAGATTCGGTCTTTACAGTGTCTGGGACGGTACTTTTGACCAGAAACATGCGCTTAATTGTATCTGTAAAACAGGCTTTATCTGGAATCAGAGTAAGACAGCCTGCGTCAGAGACAAGGTTGCCACTAACAGTGTTGGAGCGGTAGCCAAAACAGATATACAAACCACAAACGAAACACCAGGTGCTGCTCTGGGAGATAGTGCTGAGAGCGCAGAGAACGTACAAACAGAAACAGAAACAATCTTAACCAATAATACTCAGAATAATACTCAAAGAGCACCTTGGTACAAGACATTTTTAGGAATGGTAATTATATTGGTAGTGGTGATGCTCGTTGTATACAATTTAGTAAAAGCCTACAAAAATCGACAGTAGTAAATATATTTGACATTTCCTAACATAAAGGTTAATTTTGATTAAATTCTTTCACTAAATCTTTCTTTGTTGTATGGGAAAAGCAGACGCAATCTATAAAGCCTGTATGGGCTTTCTTATTCTCGTGTTTTTCAGTTTCGCCTTGTACGTTGGCTTTCATTATTAGCCTTTCGGTAAAAAAAGGTTTCTTAATAACCTAAAAACTTCACAATGTGTGAAAAATATTGAGCGGGTAGTTTCCGTTATAAAACTGCCCATCTTTTAGATGGGTTTTTTTATTTGGAAATTTCACATTGACAAATCATGTAATTTTTATAAGATAAAAATATGTTTACCAAAAGTAACCAATATATGCTGATTAAGATTTCTACCCGAACCACCGCTTGGGGCGTTACTTTTGCTTTAGCTTAATCCAGAACAATAATCTAAACCAAAAGCAGCTCTCCAAGCCCTAGGCCTGGAGAGCTGCTTTGTTCTTTAAGCTCTTTGACACTTTTTCTAACCTTTCGGCCTAAAAGCCGAATACAAACCCAACCCGCTTTGTTATGAAAAACATAGCAATATTCTGCTTATTGTTCGCATGTATTAGCGCTTCTGCCCAAAATATTCTTCTGGGCGAAAATGCTTATGTTGAATTTTTGCACCATGACACTATTAAGATAGAGTTGTATAACTTGTACACTTTCTCTGTACTGAAAAAAGATAAAATCAGAGTAGAAAAAATGCAATATGCTTACAACAAAGCAACGAAGGGCTTGGTCGTCATAAAATCAAGCATAGTAGTCAACGAATCTGATGTCCCTGAAAACATCTGTGAGTTCACATTCAAGAGTGATGACATATTGGTTAAGGCTTATAGAAAGCCTACACATTGTTTTCTCTTGCTGATGAATAAGGCCTACACCCATTTTGGGATTGCGCTTAGGTAAAAATACATCAAATTTTTCTAACTCTTCGGTTAATCCGAATACAAAAGCTTCATCACATTATGAAAAAGCTAAATCTAACCCTCGCTTTTTTAGTCGCAGTTGACTGTATTTCCGCTCAAGATTTACCATTGCAAAACCAACCTGGAAACAATGTCCAACCGCGTGGCGATTGCATTGAGGTATTGAATACCTCACAATTCTTCGCCGGTGAATTCGGTGGAGGGCAAGGAACTTCTTCTGTTTGTTTTTCATTCCCGTCCACATGTGGAGCGGAAGGCAGGATGAACTCAAATTCAGTTGTGGACTTCCTACAGTTCTCGGTTGGTAGTGATACTTCAGGTGTTATTGGGGTTGGTTCGTCAGGCTTCGGTGATCTTGAATATCTTTCGGTTGGTCAGGTAGTTCTTCTGCCATTTGATTTTTCACCACCGCGGGCGTTTGAAGGACCGATTCACATTGACGTTGGGTCTGATGGATTCATTGTTGAAAAACTTTCAGATGGCTTAACTGGGGATATGTTTTTTACAGTTAGTTTACAGAATTTCTCTATAACCTTGTTGTCAAACAGGAGTCATTTCACCAACTACAGCATTGAGTGTAAGCCGCTCAATGTATGCGCTGATTATGTCGGTGTTCAGTATGCCGTGGCTTGCCCAGGGAAGGACTTATTTCTTGTGTCTAAATGTTATGACTCCGATTACAAGACAATTTGGATTAATCCAGAGGGCGACACCATTATCTGCGAACTGGATACCCTGCGTGTAAATGACCCAGTTTCTGTCGGAGCATATCAATGGATAACCCCATGCAACAAGGGGTATGTGTTGGTTTACAACCCAGACTCGGTTAGAATCGAAAATCGGCAAATTTTTTGCTCAAGCAAGCAAAAACTTTTTTTGCCAACTGGCCTGAAGGGTAATTGGTCAAATGGGGTAGAAAACTCAAACTACATTCAGGTAACAAGTCCTGGTACTTACTGGGTAAATGTTTCAAACTGCATACAGGATTCAATAGCTGTAGATATAATTTTTGAGGATCTTGATTTGGACTTACATTTCGTTCCAGACGTGGATACAATACTGTTCTTTCAAGAACTAAAAGTTATTCCTGAAGCAATATCTGGTACAACATTTACTTGGCAAAAAGATGGTCAACCTGTCTGGGGTTACTATGGAACAGGACTCTATACCATAACCGGCACCTATGACGAATGTCGAGAGCAGGATACGATTCTGGTGATTCCGGAACTTTTTTCTGAATGCGATTGGCCTGTATATAAGCCTACTGTGTTTTCGCCAAACAGTGATGGGGTAAACGACCTGTTTCAAGTTTTTGGGCCCGACGGTTCGGTATCTAAGATATGGGTGTACGACAGGTGGGGAGGGCTCATGTATTCTGGTGAGGCTTGGGATGGTACCTGGGAAAGCAAAGAGCTCAAGCCCGGTGTTTATACATTTAAGGCACGGGTTGTTTGGGGTTTTGAAGAATGTTCACGTATCTATGGTGATGTTACCTTAATTCGGTAAATCAAAAATTGAATAAAAATGGAAAATATAACCTAGGCCCGGGATTGCGAAAAGCAAGACTGGGCCTATAAACGTTTTACCCAGGTTTTACCCAGTTTTTCAGGCGAAAGGGTGTTTGACATTAAAAATTTATCTGCTAATATGAACCGTAACTGCACTTTCGCAGTTTTTTCGTTCCTAATTAATAAAATTATAAGTAATTGTATTAGTAGCAGGGCCTTGGTAAATTCTCGTATATTGAGTCCCAGTTATTAATGAACCCCGACGCCAGAGGCGCGGGAAAAATCATATGGCAGCAGAAGAATTTAAAAGAGATAAGCCACACGTAAACGTAGGTACCATTGGTCACGTTGACCACGGAAAGACCACTTTAACAGCGGCTATTTTGAATTGTCTTAACTTGGCAGGTAACACTGTTCGCATGAAGAGTGTTGACCAAATCGACGGTGCTCCAGAAGAAAAAGCTCGTGGTATTACCATCAACATCTCCCACAACGAGTACGAAACAGCTGCTCGTCACTACGCTCACATCGATGCTCCTGGTCACGCTGACTACATCAAGAACATGATCACCGGTGCCGCTCAAATGGACGGTGCTATCCTTGTGGTTGCTGCAACTGACGGTGCTATGCCTCAGACTCGTGAACACGTTCTCTTGGCAAAGCAGGTTGGTGTGCCAAAAATCATTGTTTTCCTTAACAAATGCGACATGGTTGACGACAAAGACATGATCGATATGGTTGAAGAAGAAATCCGTGAACTCCTTACAAAACAAGGCTTTGATGGTGCTAACGCTCCGGTTATCCGTGGTTCAGCTCTTAAGGGTCTTGAAGCTACTTCAGCCGATGATGAGTGGGCAAAGAAAATCCTTGAACTTACTAACGCTCTTGATACTTACATTCCTGTACCAGAACGTGATGTTGCAAAGCCATTCTTGATGCCTGTTGAAGACATATTCTCAATCGAAGGCCGTGGTACTGTTGTAACTGGTAAAATCGAAAGAGGTGTCGTAAAGGTAGGTGAAGAAATCGAAATCGTTGGTGTTAAAGCTACTCAGAAAACTACTGTTACTGGTATCGAAATGTTCAACAAGAACTTGCAAGAAGGTATGGCTGGAGACAACGCTGGAATCCTTCTCCGAGGCTTGAAGAAAGACGACATTACTCGTGGACAGGTTCTCTGCAAGCCAGGTACTACCACTCCTCACGACAACTTTACTGCTGAAATCTACGTTCTAAAGAAGGAAGAAGGTGGCCGACACACTCCATTCTTTAAGGGTTACAAGCCTCAGTTCTACGTTCGAACTACAGACGTGACTGGTGAAGTTACTCTACAAGAAGGAACTGAAATGGTTATGCCTGGAGATACTGTAAAGATAACTGTTAAATTGGTTACTCCAGTTGCTCTAGAAGAACAACAGAGATTTGCTATCCGTGAAGGTGGTAAGACTGTAGGTGCTGGTGTAGTAACAAAAATATTAGGCTAAACCAATTCGAACATATTAGATTAAATTCATGGCGAAAGAAGCAACAACTAAAAAAAGAAAGACCGAATCGAAAGTAGTAGGTAAAAAGGACGAAAAAGTGGTGCTTCGCATACGAGTGCGAGCCTACGAAAGTAAAATCCTTGATGCATCCGTGAAGCAAATCATCGACACAGCTATCCGTCATGATGCCCAAGTATTAGGTCCTGTACCGCTACCAACTGAGATAAAGAAATATACTGTGAATCGAGCTTCTTTCGTATACAAGAATGCTCGTGAGCAGTTTGAAATCCGAGTGCACAAAAGACTTATTGACATAGTTAATCCAAATCCGAAGACTGTCGAAGCGCTGACCAACTTGTCTCTCCCATCCGGAGTTGATATTGATGTAAAGATGCTCTAAACATTCTATAAAGAAAATCATGAAATTTATTCTGGGAACAAAAGAAGAAATGACCGAGTATTTTACCGAAGAAGGTAAGGTAGTTCCTGTCACCGTAGTCGCAACCACTCCAAACACTGTTACACAGGTTAAGACAAAGGAAAAAGACGGTTACAACGCCTTACAGCTCGGTTTCGGTGCAAAGAACGAAAAGAACATCACAAAACCACAGAAAGGTCACTTGAAAGGACTACCAAACTTCAAATTCTTACGTGAATTTCGCGTAAATGAAGCTCCAAAAGAAAACGTCGGAGACGTACTAAACGTAGCAGATGTTTTTGTAGCAGGGGAGAAAGTAGTTGTCTCTGGTGTTTCTAAAGGTAAAGGTTTCCAAGGCGTTGTGAAGCGTCATGGTTTCCATGGTGGTCCACGAACTCACGGTCAGAAACACTCAGAACGCGAGGCTGGATCTATCGGTGGAGGTTTGCGTACCCATGTTCCAAAAGGTATGCGTATGGCCGGCCGTATGGGATCTGACAGAATAACTCAAAAGAATTTGGAAGTCGTAGCCGTAGACAGTGAGAATAATTTGATCTTAATTAAGGGAGCGCTTCCAGGTCGCCGCGGTACCCTACTTGAAATAGTTGCAAAATAAAAATGGAAGCAAATATATACAATCAAAAAGGTGAGGTAGCAGGTAAATTAACCCTGCCAGAGCGAGTATTCGCTGCAAAATGGCGCAGTGACTTGGTTCACCAAGTAGTAGAAGGTATGCGTTCTAACAAGCGTGCTGGTACTGCTGATACCAAAGGCCGAGGAGAAGTCAGTGGTGGTGGTAAGAAGCCATGGAAACAAAAGGGTACTGGTAGAGCTCGTCACGGATCTTCCCGAAGTCCAATCTGGGTTGGTGGTGGTGTAACACACGGTCCACTTGCTGAGAAGAACTACAAGAAGAAAATTTCCAAGAAAATGCGAGCTCAAGCACTGTTCTCTGTATTGTCACGCAAGTTCAAAGATGGAGAAGTGCTATTTGTTGATACTTTGACATTGAGCAAAATCAAAACCAAAGACGCTATTACTGTTGTAGAAAAGTTGGGTAAGGCATCTGGTTGGAAAGATTTGGCAACTGCTAAAAAGACCAAGGCCCTAGTAGCACTGCATGCCAGAAACGAGAGCGCTGAAAAAAGTTACCGAAACATCCCTGCGTTAGAGACTTCTTTCATAAAGAATCTAAATCCGCTTGAAGTTTTGAATCATAAATACTTAATAATTGAAAATCCAGAAGAGTCGGTTAAATTTCTCGACACTCGCGGAGTATAAATATGGCAAAAGAAAAGAAAACAAAAGAAAAGACCAAGGACAAGAAGGACGAAAAGAAGGTATTAACACTTCCGTTGCTTTCTCCTAGAGTTACTGAAAAAGCTTCTATGCTCTCTGAAGGGAACATATACACTTTCAACGTACACCGAAATGCAAACAAGAGTGAAGTAGCCAAAGCTGTTTTTGCTAGTTTCAAAGTGAAACCAACACGAGTAAACATCCTTTCAATCAAAAAGAAAGCGGTAAAAGTTCGTGGCAAAATAGGTGTTCGTGGTGGTGGACGCAAAGCAGTTGTTTATTTAAAGAAAGGGGATAAAATCGAATTTGTGTAATTTAATACAAGAATATGAAAAAATACCGACCAACAAGTAAATCACGTCGAAATATGACCACTGTTACATACCGTGGTGTCATTACCAAGTCAAAACCAGAGAAGTCTCTGACTTCAGGTTTCAAGCGTGGTGTGGGCCGAAACAATGCTGGCCGTATTACTACTCGCCACAAAGGTTCTGGTCACAAGCGTCTGTTCCGAGAAGTAGACTTTCTATACGACAAATTCAATATTCCAGCTAAGATCACAAGCGTAGAATACGATCCAAACCGAAGTGCGTTCATCGGCCTTGCCGTATATCGCGATGGTGAAAAGCGTTATGTTATCGTACCAAAATCAATCCGCCCAGGTGATACTTTCGTTGTTTCAGACAAGGCTGATTTGGCTCCAGGTAACCGCATGATGTTGAAGAACATACCTGTAGGTACCTTTGTCTACAATATCGAACTAAAACCTAAGGGTGGTGCCAAGATTGCTCGCTCTGCAGGTATCGCAGCTCAAGTAGTAGCAAATGCTGAAGGGTACACCAACATAAAAATGCCTTCAACTGAGGTACGTAAAGTAAACGAAAACTGTTTCGCTTCAATCGGTAATGTCTCCAACGAAGAACACCATCTCGAAAACTTAGGTAAAGCAGGACGTTCAAGATGGAAAGGAATTCGCCCTACTGTTCGTGGCTCCGCTATGAACCCAGTAGACCACCCATACGGTGGAGGTGAAGGACGACAAGGACGTGGAACCAAGCGACCAAAGACTATGTGGGGTAAAGTTACTGGAGGACGGAAGACACGATCTCCAAAGAAGTACTCAAACGTATTTATCGTATCTCGCAGAAAGGTTGGAAAGAAGAAATAAACTCAATAATATAATAATAAAATCCCCTAATAGGGGATTTTATTATTTGAGGAGATTCCAAATCATGTCGAATTTCTCTTCTTCTGAGTGGCTGATGTCCTCACTTTCTATAACAATAGACATGAGTTCATTCTTGGTTGTTACAATAACCACCTTGCCAGGCGCAATAAATACATTGGAAGTTAATTTGAAACCCTTGGGTACGTATTTTACCTCGCGGAGCTCTGTTGCGTTATTGGTCTGAATGAGCTGGCTTTCTTCACCCTGATAGCAGATCATCCGGTAATGAATATTCTTTTTCATGCGGGTTGGTACGAAATACTCAACATCGTATTTAAGACCAATGAATTTATAAGCCTCGTTCAGTGACCCAATGTGGCGGATAGTGGTGTTAGGGCGCTCAAGTAATTCCTCGGCTACTTTTTCAAAACCACTAACCCCGTAATACATGCGAACGGTGGGCTTTTTTTTATTTTCATCTCGCATAGAGGCGATTATTTCCGGGACTATTTTTTCGAATTCTTTTGATTGTTCAGTAATGCGTTTAGATAGAGCAGTGGGGTGGAGTGCTCGCGCCTTTTTAGATCTGTTTGGTCCAAAGCATACTGCAAAACCGCGTTTCTCCAAGCGTTCAATGATGTGGTGGGTGGTTATTCTGTTTAACTTTGCTTCTTTGGCTATGTCGCTTATCAACGCTTCGCCAATGTTCACCATCGCTAAATACACCTTGGATTCATTGGCCGAGAAACCGAAATTCTCTAGTATTGATTTAATTTCTTTTATTTTCATATATCTTGTACAAAATTTGTACAACATTAATATGTTTACTATACCACAAAAGTCTTTATTTACAAGGCCCTATTAAAGAACTTGTACTTTTTTACATTAAGTTAACATAATCATGTACAGAAAAATATATAATTATATATTGATTTTGAACAACATTCCTTAACAAAAAAACATGTCATCATGGCAAAGAAAAATCAAATAGACTCTAAAACACAGGAGCAGATCGATGCACTGCGCCAGGTGTTCGAAGCTCTAATTTATGTGCCACTAGATGTCCTCGACGACAAAGTGGAGGACATCAAGGAAGAAAATAAAAAAAAGGAACAAAATAAAAAAAAGTCATTTTGGGAGGATTTTGATGATTAACCATCATCTCAATCAAGACACGCTTGGTATAATATCAAGCGTGTCTTTTTTTTGTGTAAAGTTAATTCAGGCGGGACATTTGACTTTTATTTATATTTTGGTAGTATGAGGCGAAGCTCGATTCAGAGCTTTTTGTTTACTTAAATTACATGACCAGATCAATAAAAAAAGGACCATACGTTGACCCACGAGTACTTAAAAAGGTAATCGGTAAAACCCCGCTTCAAACTCCACCGATTAAGACTTGGATCAGAGCTAGCCAAATCTCTCCAGAATTAGTGGGCTTTACTTTTGCTGTATATAACGGCAAGACATTTATCGAAGTTTTAATAACCGAAGACATGATCGGTCACCGTCTGGGCGAATTTTCACCAACCAAGAAATTTATCAAACATGGAGGTAAGATGCAGAAAGAGCTTGAACAAAAGAAGAAAGAGTCTGAAATAGCTCAAGCTAAGGCTGCCTCTACTACAACCGCAGCATCTGCTACTGCTAAGAAAAAATAAAACATGAAAGCTTACCTCAAAAATTACAGACAGTCTCCACGTAAAGTACGATTGGTTGCAAGTTTAGTAACAGGGAAAAAAGTTTCCGATGCTATTGTGGCACTTGAATTTTTGCCAAAGCGAGCAAGTCTACCGATAAAGAAATTACTCCTTTCAGCATTGGCTAACGCTAAAGCGCAGGGTAAGGAGGAAGCATCCCTTTTCATCAAAGAACTTCGAGTGGACAAAGGTATCGTCATGAAACGCATGATGCCTCGTGCTATGGGACGTGGTGCTAGAATCAACAAGCGCACTAGTCATGTAAACGTATTACTTGCTGAAAAAACCGCTAAATTACCGAAAGCTAAAAAGGGAGCTAAAAAAGAAAAAACCGAAGTTAAAAAAGAAATTAAAAGTAGTAGTAAAGCGAAAAAGCCGGCCAAAGCTTCCGCGAGCAAGTAATTATGTCTAAAATAGTTCACCCATATGCACATAGGTTAGTAATACTCAGAGACTGGAAATCCAGATGGTTTGCTGATACCAAAAAATATGTTACCTATCTAAAAGGGGACGTGTTGCTCCGTGAATGGTTAGAAAAGAAACTCCGTGGGCTTTATGTGTCTTCAATTGAAATCGAACGAAACCGCAAGATGACTCGTTTTATCTTGAAAACTTCACGACCAGGTTTACTCATCGGTCGTTCAGGTGAAGGTGCCACAAAACTCAAGGAGGAAATATTGAAAAAGATGGACAAGCTAGGTTTGCCAAAGGGTGAAGACTTCAAGCTAGAAGTAGTAGAAGTAACAAATCCAGAAGCTGACGCCTCTATTGTAGCCTACATGGTTGCTGAGGGCTTGGAGAAGCGTATGCCATACCGCAGAGTCATGAAACAGACAGTTGAGAAGGTTATGGCAACCCAGGGCGTAGAAGGAGTACGTATAGTGCTCTCTGGCCGATTGGGAGGTGCTGAAATTGCCCGAACCGAAGAGTTGAAACGAGGATCTATTCCACTGCAGACTTTCCGAGCTGACATTGATTTTAAAAGAGAACGAGCTGTCCTTTCCTACGGTACTATCGGTATCAAGGTTTGGATTTATCGAGGTAAGATTTTTGCCAAGAAAGAAGGCGTAACACAATAATCCCATGTTAATTCCTAAAAAAGTAAAATTTAGAAAGTGGCAGAGTGGCCGTTCAAAAACAAAGCTGACTACTCCTGAGACCAGGGGTACCAAGGTTTCTTTTGGATCTTTTGGACTGAAAGCCATATCCGGAGCACGAGTTAAATCAAATCAGATTGAATCTGCTCGAAAAGTTATTTCTCGAACATTGACCAAGACTGGTAAATACTGGGTTCGTATTTTTCCAGACCGACCTTATACACAGAAGGCAGCACAGGTAGGTATGGGTAAGGGTAAAGGTGATCCACAAGGATATGTTTTTGAAGTACAACCAGGACGAGTTATATTTGAAGTTGACGGTGTAGATGCAGTAACCGCTCACGAAGCATTACGAAAAGCCGGTAGCAAACTCCCTGTTAAAACCAAAGTAGTTGCCCGTATAAATAAATAATAGTTATGCCAAAGAAAAAAGTAGAACAAAATAATAGTAAGGTAAAGGGTACACTCGAGGGAGTGGTTGTATCAAACAAGATGCAAAAAACCATTGTCGTGGAAGTTTCCCGTTTTGTAAAGCACCCAAAATATGGTAAATACTACCAAATCAGCAAGAGCTACAAAGCGCACGACGAGGAGAACAAGCATAAAGTTGGCGAGAAAGTTTTAATCGTACCGACCCGACCTATTTCCAAAGATAAAAGATTTAAAGTTGTAGAATAATATTATGATTCAACACGGAACATTAGTTAAAATAACAGATAACTCAGGCGGAACATTGGGCCAAGTTTTCAAAGTGCTCGGTTCTTCCAAGAAGCGTTATGCTGGTTTGGGTGAGAAAGTAATCATCGCTGTTAAAATCGCTACTCCTCGTAAAGCAGTAAAAAAGAAGGATGTACACCAAGCAGTAGTGGTCCGAACTCGCAGTGCTTACAGACGTAAGGATGGTTCATACATCAGATTTGATGACAACGCTGTAGTGTTGTTGGAAAAAGGTAAGCTTGATCCAAAAGCAGGACGCGTATTCGGTCCAATTCCACGTGAACTTTCTGAAAAAGGTTATCAAAAGATAGTTTCTTTGGCACCAGAAGTTATATAAAAATCCCAGACGCCCAACGTCTGGAGTAAAATAAAAAAATGAAATTCAAAAAAGGAGACAATGTAATAGTGACCACAGGTAAAGATAAGGGCAAGAAGGGAACCATAATCCGGACTCTTCCTGACAAAAACAAAGTGGTAGTTGAGGGCCTAAATCTTACCAAGAAGCATCAGCGTCCACGTAAATCTGGCGAAAAGGGTAGTACCATTACTCTCGCTATGCCGATCAACGTTTCAAACGTTATGGCAGTAGATCCAAAAACCGGAAAGGCTTCTCGTATTGGCTACAAAATGGTCGGGGATAAAAAAGTTAGAATCGCAAAGAAAAGCGGTCAGGAAATATAAAACAACAACATGGCATACCAAACAGTAAAAGAAAAAGAAGTGATGGCCTACAGCGTAATGAAAGACGCTTTTGGTTACAAAAATAAAATGTCTGCTCCACATCTTGTAAAAGTTGTGTTAAATGTTGGTACTGGTACCTACATGAAAAAAGACAAGAATCGAAACACCGAAATAGCAAAACGTCTAGCCAAGATAACTGGCCAGAAACCAGCACTCCGTGGTGCCAAGAAATCTATCGCTACCTTCAAAATCAGACAAGGTGACCCAGTAGGTATAGTGGTGACTCTTCGAGGTTCTCAGATGTACGGTTTCTTGGAGAAGCTTTTCAACGTTGCGCTACCTAGAACCAAGGACTTTCGAGGATTGAACAAGACTGCGGTAGACAATATCGGTAACCTAACCATCGGCATCAAAGAACACACCATTTTCCCAGAAACAGCAGATGAGGACATAAAGGACGTTTTCGGCTTGGCTATGACACTAGTGTCTACTGCTAAGAATAAAAAAGAAGCTACAACTTTCTTCGAGGTACTAGGTGTGCCTTTCAAGAAAGATGAAGCCAGGAAATAGTTTGACATTATCAGGAATTTTGTTAGTATAAGGCGCAAGGTAATAGTTTTTGCTTAATCCGTTTTTCTCCTCCGACGCTCTGGTGTCCAGAGGTTCGGAGAAAAAAAACGAGATATTGCAAAATAGAATACCTAATATTATTTACATATGGCAAAAACATCAGTCATCGCACGATCGCAAAAGAAACCAAAGTTTTCTACCCGAACAAAAAACAGGTGTTTTCGCTGTGGCCGAGGTAAGGGGTTTATGAGAGACTTCAGTTTATGCAGAATTTGTTTCCGTGAACAGGCCAACGAAGGTAATTTGCCTGGAGTTAGGAAGTCTAGCTGGTAATCAAAAAAACTATGGATAAAATTTCAAACATGATCATATCGATAAAGAACGCCGGAGCTCGTGGACACGAGTCAACGTCGATACCTTTCTCGAAACTAAAAAACGCAATCGCAGACTGTCTCGTCAAAGAAGGTTACTTGTCTTATGCAGAGAAGAAAGTAAAGAAAGGCAAAAACGAACTTGAGCTCGGGCTTATCTACCACGAAGGTGGCCGACCAAAGATTTCACACGTAGAACGTATATCCAAGTCTTCTCGCCGAGTTTATTTCGGTATGAAAGACATCAATAAAGTTCGCTCAGGTACTGGTCTCTTGGTCCTCTCAACTCCAAAAGGAATATTGAGTGGAGGAGCTGCCCGTAAAGAACAAGTCGGAGGAGAAGCATTATTTAAAATTTGGTAAATCATCATCATGTCAAGAATTGGAAAAAAAGAAATAAAGATACCAAATGGAGTAAAAATTGCGCTCGATGCAGGTGTTTTGACAGTTACTGGTCCAAAGGGTTCTATCAAGAAAATTTTTAGAGACGATATTGCTATCAACATAGCTGCTGATTTGGTTACACTCGCTACCAAAAGAAACGATAAATTCTCGAAAGCTCTCTGGGGTACTTACGCATCACACATCATGAACATGGTGGCTGGAGTAGAAAACCCATATCAAAAGAAACTAATCCTAGAAGGAGTTGGTTTCAAATCAGAAGTAAAAGGCAAGGAATTGCATTTGGCCCTGGGCTTCTCTCATCCTGTAGTTGTAGCTATACCAGAAGGTCTTACTGTAACCGCTGAGAAGAACAACATCACCGTAGTAGGAGTAGACAAGGAACTTGTAGGTTCATTCACCGCAGCACTTCGCGCAAAGAAGAAACCAGAACCATACAAGGGTAAGGGCTTCCGTTACCACGATGAAGTAATAAGACGTAAGCAAGGTAAGAAAACAGCTTAAGGAATAACAAGTTATGAAAAACAAAGTATCAAAAAGATTACGTTTAAAGAGTAAAATCCGAGCAAAGGTTTCCGGAGTAACATTGCGCCCTCGCTTGTCTGTTTTCCGATCCAACAAATTCATTTATGCACAGGTTATTGATGACACTAAAGGTAAAACTCTAGTTTCAGCAAGTGATGTGAAAGTAGAAAAAGGTACCAAACTAGAGCGAGCCAAGGCTGTAGGAGAGAACGTAGCTAAGCTAGCAATTGCCGCAAAAATAAACGAAGTTGTTTTCGATCGAAATGGTTTCAAATATACTGGCCGAATCAAGTTAGTAGCAGATGCTGCTCGTGCTGCCGGATTAAAATTTTAATAATTTAGTATGGATAAAAAAGACGGAAAAAAGAATAATCACAAAGCTTCCTTCGCAAGACCGAAGCCTGAGTTTGACCAAAAGATTGTAAGCATCCGACGTGTTACTCGTGTGGTTGCTGGTGGCCGACGATTTTCTTTTTCAGTAGCGCTCGTAGCCGGAGATAGAAAGGGTGGTGTGGGACTTGGCCTTGGTAAGGCAGGAGATACATCACTAGCTATCAACAAAGCCCTTCGTGATGCAAAGAAAAACATGATCAAGCTCAACTTGACTAAAACTCAATCCATTCCTCATGAAGTTTATGCTAAATACGGAAGTTCCAAGATTGTCATCATGCCGAACAAAGGACGAGGATTGGTGGCAGGAACAGTTATCCGTGATATCCTAAAGCTAGCTGGAGTTCGTGATATAACCGCAAAGGTTTTGGGTGGTACTAAGAACAAACTAAACAACTCCAAGGCAGTTATGGAAGCACTCAAGGAAGTAGCCACCAAGTACGAGAAAACAGTGAAGCCTTTGGGTGATGCACCTGCAAAGACTTTGGCTGAAAGTGAGGCTAGTAATTAATTTTTCACGCTATGCAAATCAACGAATTAAAAAGGAAACACAAGAATAAAAAAGACCGACTTATCGGTCGTGGGGGAAAGCACGCCAAGACTTCTGGTCGTGGTGGTAAAGGACAAACAGCTCGTGCTGGAAACAAGCGCCGACCGGAACTTCGCGATATAATTAAGAAACTACCAAAGTTGAGAGGTTACCGTTTTAACTCTAGGATTGGGGACAAGGTAGTAGAAGCCAAGCCCGAAGAGAAGTTCAGTGAAATTAGAAAGAGAACTGGTATGAAGGGTGGCAAAATAGTCATCAAAAAGTAATGCAAAATTTCTGGGGAAAAATTAAATTAATCTGGACCGATGTATCGCTCCGCAAGCGAGTTTTATTTGTACTCAGTTTTCTAATTATTTTTCGTCTTCTAGCCGCTATTCCAATACCAGGTATTGATACCGCTCAGTTGAATCGTTTCCTAACCAACAACCAATTTTTTGGCATATTAAATCTGTTCTCTGGTGGTGGTCTTTCTACACTTTCGATAATAATGCTCGGTGTTGGTCCATATATTACCAGCTCGATCATCATGCAACTTCTGACTGTTATGGTTCCTTCCTTAAAGCGCATGTACCACGAAGAAGGTGAGCTTGGACGCAAGAAATTTACTCAATATTCCAGAATGATAACTGTGCCCCTAGCAGCTATTCAGGGCTACAGCTTGCTGATGATTTTAACAAACCAAGGTATCTTGGCTAACCTAACATCCTTTGAGCAGGTTACTAACCTCATAATGATTATAGCTGGTTCAATATTGATCATGTGGCTCGGTGAACTTATGTCAGAGTTTGGTATTGGTAACGGAGTATCTATCATCATATTTGCTGGTATCGTGGCTGCTTTGCCTTCACATGTCGCTCAACTCATATTTACTTTTGATGTTTCTCAAATCCCACTTTACATAGCTTTCGTCCTTGTAGGAATTTTGGTTATAGCCGGGGTAGTAGTAGTGACCGAAGCCGAAAGACCAATACAGGTTACCTATGCCAAGCGTGTACGCGGTAACAAGATGTATGGAGGTGGTTCAACTTATGTTCCACTTCGAGTGAACATGGCTGGTGTTATGCCAATCATCTTTGCGCTGTCTATTCTTCTTTTCCCAACCATGATCGGAAGTGCTCTTACTAACGCAAGCAACCCAACCATAGCCAAGATCGGTGCAGCTCTAGCAGGTTTTTCTCAAACTTCAGTCCTCTACGGAATTCTGTATTTTATTTTGGTGTTTGTGTTTACTTATTTCTATACAGCTGTCACTTTCGATCCACAAGCCTTGTCAGAGAATTTACAGAAAAACGGAGCTTTCGTTCCAGGAATTCGCCCAGGTGCTTCAACTGCTAGTTATATTTCAAAAGTTTTGACTCGAATAACTTTGCTCGGTGCAGTTTTCCTTGGATTTATTGCAGTGTTACCTATAATCATGCAAAGTGTTACTGGTATTACTTCTCTAGCTTTAGGTGGTACAGCTCTCCTTATCGTAGTTTCTGTGGTACTTGATTTGATCAAAAAGATTGACGCTCAAGTCTCAATGCGAGAATACTAAAACTATAAAAAACCATTAAATTTTTTGCTTACGTACCAAGGTATCCTCAGCAAAAAATTTAATGGTTTTTTTACGTCTAACTAGTCCTTTTTATTTAGCCATTTTTTCTAAACTTTTCTATCTCTTTTAGAATGTCTTTGTGAACCTTAGCAATTGGCTGGTTGCCATTTATGACGCGCATGATGCCTAGTTTTTGATAGTACTTTACGGTTTTACCCACTTGGTCTTTGTGCCACTTTATCCTAGTTGCGATCAGCTTCTTTTCATCTAGAACTTTATAGATTTCACTCACATTGCTAGCTTTGCGGGCGAATGACCGTTTGTAGACTTCTTTGTCTGCTAATTTGATATAGAAAGCCAGTAGCTTTTCTTTCTTTTCGTTCACTACTAATTTTTTTATCAGCTGAGCTTCAGGTTTCAATCTGCCCCCTAGGAACAGGAGGTTTTTGTTTTTTGGTTGTTTTTTGATTTCTCTAACCAGGAATTGCTGAAGCAATACAGTAGGCAAGGGATGGCCTTTCCCGGTTGTTCGTCTGGCCCAGTCGCCGTTTTTACTTTTTTCTTTGAGTAGTTTTCTGCTATACACCCCAGTCTCTACTAGTTGTAGGGGGAATTTCTTGGTCAATAGAGCGGTCTGGGTATCTTTGCCAGAAGCTATCATGCCCAGTAGAACGATGTTGAAATCAAGTTTTTTCATGCCTAATTAAAGCATATTTTTTAAAAATTTACACCCAAAAGGCAATTTGATTTTAAGGCCTAAATCCTGTATTGTAGAGAGCGTATGGATAAAACTAAAACGTTTATATTCTTTGGAATTGCTGGGGCCGGAAAGGGCACCCAGATGGAACTTCTACAGAATTATATAACCAAATTAGATGGCAAAGAGTTCGTCTATGCTGGAACTGGGGCGGGCTTCAGAAAGCTTGTAGGGAGTGGTCTACATGTTTCCAAACTTATTCAAACTACACTAGACGAAGGCAGACTGATGCCTGATTTTTTTGCTACCTCAATAGTATCTGATATTTTGATAAACGAGCTTGATGAAAACAAACATTTGATTTTGGATGGTTATCCTCGAACCCTAAGGCAGGCAAATGAGTTCATAGACATGATGAGTTTCTTTGTCCGGGGAGAAGTTGATGTAATTTATATAGAAATCAGTAAAGAAGAATCGCTCAAACGCAATTTGCTACGCGGTCGCAGTGACGATACAGAAGAAGGCCTCAGCAAGCGTTATGATGAATACGTGGCGAACGTCCTGCCTACAATCGAATACATGGAAAAACAAAAAGGTTATACCTTTCACAAGGTTAACGGTGAGCATCCCATAGAAGAAGTTCATCAAGCTATTATTAGTTCGCTAAACATAAAGTCATAAAAATGAATTCAGAAAAAGTTGTGATATCGTTGGGTGGGTCGTTGATTGTTCCAGAAAAAGTCGATACTAACTTTCTAAAAGACTTCAAGGAATTAATTCTAGCTGAAGTAGACAATGGTAAAGAATTCATAATCGTGTGTGGTGGAGGGAACACTAATCGTCTGTACAACAAAGCAGCACAGGAAATAGCTAGTCCGTCGACAGAGGATTTAGATTGGATTGGTATCGCTACCATAATGCTAAACGCAGAGTTCTTGCGAGTAGTTTTCGGGGATAAGGCCTATGAGAAGGCTATACCTGACTTGCTCAAAATACCCACAACAGACAAACCAATAATCATCGGAGGCGCGCTTGAGCCAGGACACAGCTCAGATTTAGATACAGTACAGGCTGCTAGATCAACTGGTGTTAAAACCATCATTAACCTATCCAACACTGACTACGTTTATGACAGCGACCCTAGGACGAATCCGGACGCTAAAAAAATAGAGAAGATATCCTGGGCTGAATACAGAAAGTTGATTCCAAAAGAATGGACAGCAAAATTGAATTCACCTTTTGATCCAATTGCTTCCGAAATAGCCGAAAGGGAAGGCATAACCGTAGTAACTATGAACGGCAAAAATATCGAAAATCTAAAGAAATGTTTACGTGGAGAAGAATTTGTCGGGACCAAGATTTACTAAGACGATAATCAAGATGCGAGGAATCATAATTAAAAGTCAAAAAGAAATAGAGAATCTGCGTGTAGCTGGTAAACACTTGGCGCAAGTTTTACAAAAAGTAAAAGCTAAGGTAGTCCCGGGAGTTTCCACCAAAGAGCTCGACGCCTATGCAGAAAAACTAATTCGCGAACTGGGAGACGTGCCAGCTTTTTTAAACTACAAACCTGAAGGTGCAGTGAGTCCTTTTCCGGCTACACTATGCGTATCGGTGAATGACGAAGTAGTACACGGCATACCTAAAGCAAATCGTATCCTAAAAGAAGGGGATATAATCTCGATTGATCTTGGGCTCAAGCACGAAGGAGTCTTCACTGATCATGCAATGACTGTGCCAGTGGGCAAGGTGAGCGAACCGTTAAAAAAATTGCTCGAAGTTACTGAAAAAGCCATGCTGGCAGGTATAGCAGCAGCGCAGGCTGGATACTATACCGGAGACATTGGTGCTGCGGTGGAAGGTTTTGTAAAGCCATATAAATACGGAATAGTAGAAGTCTTGGCTGGTCACGGAGTGGGTAGGTATATTCACGAAGATCCGTATATCCCAAATTTCGGTAAACCAGGAACCGGTGCCAAACTTGTGCCAGGTATGGTCATAGCCATCGAGCCGATGTTAAACCTAGGCACCAAAAATGTTGTCATTGACGATGACGATTGGACTTTCAAAACCGCAGATGGAAAACTCAGCGCTCATTTTGAACACACAGTACTCATAACCGAAAACGGTCCAGAGATTTTAACCTTACCTTAGTTCACTTAAACTTTTTTGATGTATAATAGGTAGAATGGATTCGTTTTCTTTTAAAGGAATGCCAAAATTTAAAACTCCAGAAGAGGAGTTGGCTTTTTTGCGTGCACACGTAGCTGAAAAGGAGCAGGCTCTCATTGATAAGGGCCACTTTGAAAGTGCTAAAGAAAACGCAATTACCAGCACTATTTTAGAATACAAAAATGTGCCAGCGCAAGAAGCAGTCCACAAAGACAACCTGATCCAAGAAAAAGAACAAGAAGGAATCGTACTAAAGTTAAAACCCGAGACCCATGATACTGTCATGGAAGAACTTTTGGGATTGCTTATAACAAAAGGCATCAGGAATGCTCTGGCTATTGTGGAATCAATGAATAATCCCCACGTAGACGATGACTTCCATAGGATACTTATTCAATATCTAAAAACTGGCCAATTGGCTGGTCTGCTCAAAGAAGGTACACCACTTTGGAAGTCACTAAACATGACACTTTTCGAAGTCACCTTACCACCACCGCACGACGAAGCCAGTAAATCAAAAGGATTCAAAGAATTTATCGGAGCAATGGAGCAATTCTATGCTGGTATGCATTCGATCTCGGATGAGCCTAGAAATCTAAAAGAGAATTACTTTACACTAGAAATTGCGCTATCGAGTTCTTCTGACGAGGTTATCATCTACGCGGCTGTTCCCAACAAACATTTGGCGTTGTTCGAGAAACAAGTTTTGGCTTTTTACCAAGACGCTAAGGTTGTGGAGTCGACTAACGACTACAACATCTTCAACGATAACGGAGCGTCTGCTGGAGCGTATGGGGCCTTTGTTGAAAATTCTATTTTACCGATAAAGACATACGACAGCATCGACCACGATCCGATGAATACTATTTTGAATGTCTTCTCGAAACTAAAGACCAAGGGTGAGGGCGCGGCTATTCAGCTAGTTGTAGCACCAGCTGGAAATAAATTTATTCACGATTTCACCGAAATACTTCGTGATGTAAAAAAAGGTGATTCTATAAAACACGCTTCAAATAATTTTTATAAGTTCCATTATGCTCTGTTCAATGCCGGGAAAGAGTTTTTTATGGACTCTAATAAGAAAGGTGAAGATGCTCCGATGCCAGGCAGGAGAACCGTGGATGAAGGCGCGGCCGAGAAGATTTCTAATAAAATGAAAGCCAGCATCATGAAAGCAAATTTACGCGTCATTGCCTCTGCTGACACCAAAGAACGGGCAGACGGAATACTAGCAGAAATAGAATCATCTTTTAACCAGTTCAACGAGCCAGCCAGCAATTCTTTTGTTTTTGAAAAGTTAAAGGGTAGTGATTTGAAGAAACTTTTCCATGAATATTCTTATCGTGCTTTTAACGCAGATAAAACTTTGCCGATGAACTTAAAGGAGTTGGCCTCGGTTTTCCATTTCCCAGTAGGTATCGGCAGTCAACCAGCACTCAAGGAAGCCAAGGCTGGTATGGCGCCAGCACCTGTTGAATTGAGTGTTTTGGGTAGTAGTGACGGAATTATTTTGGGAGTGAATGAATACCGTGGCAAAGAAACTACCATTCGAATGACCAAAGAAGACAGAATGCGACACATGTATGTTATCGGTCAGACTGGTACTGGTAAAACCACAATCCTAAAAAACATGATTTACCAAGATATCCAAAATGGTGATGGATGTTGTTTCATTGACCCGCACGGTACTGACATTCAGGATATACTTTCCTATGTTCCGAAAGAGCGCATAGATGACGTTATCTATTTCGACCCGGCATATACTGCGCGTCCGATGGGGCTTAATATGTTGGAGTACGATCCGAATTATCCAGAACAGAAAACCTTTGTGGTGAACGAACTTATGGGTATATTCAACAAACTCTTCGACATGAAGGTGGGTGGTGGTGCTATGTTCGAACAGTACTTCCGAAACAGTGCTTTCCTGGTGATGGAAGACCCAGAATCCGGTTCTACTATGCTCGAGATTACTCGGGTATTGGCAGACAAAAAGTTCCGTGACATGAAACTGGCCAAGTGTAAGAACCCTATCATCAAGCAATTCTGGATTTCGGCGGAGGAGACTACAGGGGACCAGTCGTTGGCTAACTTCGTGCCGTATATTTCTTCTAAATTCGATAACTTCATTTCCAACGATATTATGCGTCCGGTGGTTCTGCAACAAAATTCTGTGTTCAACTTCAGAAAAATAATGGATGAGAAGAAAATCCTTCTAGTGAATTTGTCCAAAGGAAGGCTGGGGGACATCAACGCGAATTTGATTGGTCTCGTGCTGGTTGGTAAAATCCAGATGGCGGCACTTTCTCGGGTGGATATGTTCGGAAAACCGATGAATGATTTCTATCTTTACATCGATGAATTCCAGAACGTCACCACAGACTCTATTGCGTCTATTTTATCTGAAGCTCGTAAATACAGACTTTCGCTTACTATTGCTCACCAATACATTTCTCAGCTCGAGGAAAGTATCAAGAATGCTGTTTTTGGTAACGTCGGTTCAATGGCTATATATCGTATTTCCACCGAGGATGCCAACTTTGTCGAGCCTAAATTCAAACCTACTTTTTCCGCTAATGACATTACCAAGCTCGACAACTTTAATTCATATGTGAGTATGTTGGTCGGAGGACAGCCAGTGAAGCCTTTCTCCATGACTTCACACTGGAGTTTGGTAGCAAAAGGGAACAAAGAAGTCGTTGATGCCCTCAAAGAGCTATCTTACATGAAGTATGGCCGCCCACGTGAAGAAGTGGAGGAGGAAATAATGGGTAGATTTAACTCTTCGATGCAGTAGGTCTTTATTTGAATAATCACAGCATATCTGCTAAGATAGCGGTATTATTAACTATTTTTAAAGTTATGCAGTTAGAACGTACACTTATTGTTTTTAAACCAGATGCTGTGTCTCGTGGGGTTGTTGGAGAAATTTTGGCTCGTTTTGAAAAAGTCGGGCTTAAAATTATTGGATCAAAAATGTTGAAACCAGATTATGATCACTTCTTTCATCACTACGAAAACATTGGCAAAGTTATATCTCGTCGCGGTCAGAAAGTTTTTGATATAACACTTGAAATGATGACCGCTGGTCCTGTTATTGCTTTTGTGCTTGAAGGTATTGAAGCAGCAGCTCTTGTACGCAAGATGGTTGGTGCCACTGAACCAAAGTCTGCATTGCCAGGGACTATTCGTGGAGATTATTCACACATTAGTTACGGTTATGCAGATCAAAACGAGGTAGGTATACCTAATTTGATTCACGCGTCTGGTGATGCAGAAGAGGCGAAACAAGAAATCGCTCACTGGTTCTCAGAAAATGAATTATTTGATTACGAAACAGTGCACGAGAAGTTTACTCAAGTAAAAAAGAGAAACTAGTTTCCTGTTGTCAACTTGTTTTTTAAATATTTTGTGTTTTTTTGAAAAATTTTCTTGCAAAATTTTTTACAGGATGTAATATGAAAGTAGGGTTATTTCAAATTATTACCTAGAACACTAATCTTCGGGAGGTTCGATCGGATGTGACCTTGGTCACACACGTCTACCACCCACTTAGCTTAAAACGCTATGGTAATAAGTTAGAGATAGCCCTAAGAAGCAACCACCCATAGATAAATTCAGGGTGGTTTTTTCTTTTGTGCCATTTATTTTAAATGATATAATTTTAATATGGACAAGAGGAAGCTTTTCAATCGGCAAGCATTACTGGTGGCAATCATTGCTCTTGTTAATTATGGCGCTATCAAGTTCCATTGGTACTATTCATTGTGGTGGTTTGATATGCCGATGCACTTTTTGGGTGGTATGTGGGTAGCCATGTTGTTAGCTTGGTATTTATCAGATGACCGGTTTTCAACTGATTCAGTAGGGCGGGTTATATTAGGTGCTTTTATAGTAGGTTTGTCTTGGGAAGTTTTCGAACTTTTGCTAAATGAGCAATTTGTACAGAACGCCTATGACCTGCCGGATACATTATCAGATATTTTCTTTGACCTCTCGGGAGCATTTACGGCAGTATTTTACGTAGCTTTACGTATTATGAATATTCCGGAAAGTGGGTTAAAATTCTACAATGCAGAAAAAAGTTAACATACAGTTTTGGGGTGGGGCTGGTTCGGTTACTGGCTCCAATTTTCTTTTAGAAATCGACGGTAAAAAAATCCTGATAGACTGTGGGCTCAATCAGGGTACCAAGATGGCGGACGATATAAACTGGGAGCCGTTTCAATACGCAGTTAATACTGTGGATATTCTTTTTGTTACTCACGCCCATGTTGACCACCTGGGTCGGGTGCCTAAACTAATTAGTGAAGGTTTCCAGGGGAAAATATATTCAACTCTACCAACCAAGTCACTTGCTCAGCCAATGATCGAGGACACGGCTTTTATTTTAGGGCACAACAGAGAATTCGACCTTGCAGAAATTTATTCGGAAAGTAATATAAAAACCTCACTGTCTTTGTGGGAGGGTTTTCCTTATTACGAAAAGATTCAGATAACCGACAACTTATCTTTTACTTTCTATAATGCTGGTCACATACTTGGCTCAGCTATGATTTTGTTTACCTACAACGGCAAAAATATTTTGTTCACTGGAGACCTGGGTAATAGCCCTTCGCCAATATTGCCAGATACAGACAAGGTAGAAGGTGTGGACTATTTGATCATGGAATCCGTCTACGGAGATCGTAACCACGAGTCACGAGATGAGCGCAAGAAACTGTTAGAGTCGGTTATCGAAGACAACTTCAAACAAAAGGGTACACTACTCATACCCACCTTTTCTCTCGAGCGTTCCCAAGAACTTCTTTTTGAGCTCAATGACTTGGTAGAGAATAGACGAATTCCGATCATGCCGATTTTCTTTGATTCACCGCTCGCCATAAAATTGACTGAAATCTTCAAGCAATACAAAGAATACTTTAATGAAAGTGCCAAAGCCGCCATGGTTCACGACAAATACATTTTTGACTTTCCTGGGCTCCACACAACGCTCAAGACCGAAGAGTCAAAGGTTATTTTCAAATACCCAGATCCGAAAGTCATCATCGCTGGTAGTGGTATGTCCTCTGGGGGGCGTATTGTGCACCACGAGAAAGAACACTTACCAAATCCAAACAACACCATACTACTAACTGGTTACCAGTCTGCGGGAACATTGGGCAGGCTCATTCAAGAAGGGGTCAAGACTATTCGTATCGCCGGGGAAGAAGTAAAGGTCAAGGCCAAAGTAGTAACTATTATGGGTTACTCTGGACACAAAGATTCAGACGCACTGATTAACTTTGTAGAAGAAATGCAGGAGACACTCAAAAAAGTTTTTGTGGTCATGGGTGAACCGAAGTCTTCTTTGTTCCTAGCGCAAAAACTGAAAGACAACCTGGGTCTCGATGCCGAGACTCCAAACATGGGGGACAGTGTTACCTTGGAGTGGTAAAAGTAATATAATAAAGAAATGGATATTTCAAAAACTAACTCATATGATAAACACGGACACCAGCAGTTAAAGATCTGTGTTTCTGGTGCAGCTGAGACTGGACACTGTGGTATCGACGCGCTCGACAAAGCGAAAGAACTCGGCCGAGAAATTGCATTGTCTGGTGCAGTGCTATTAACCGGGGCAACGACTGGATTTCCGCTTTGGGTAGCTATGGGTGCCAAAGAAGCAGGTGGGTTTGTAATAGGTTTCTCACCAGCAGCCAACGAACACGAACATGTGGAGGTTTACAAACTACCGCTTGATTATACAGATTTAATCATCTACACAGGTTTCGGCTACCCCGGACGCGATCTGCTACTGACTCGTTCGGCTGACGCTGTTATCTGTGGCTGTGGACGCATTGGCACTATTCACGAATTCACCGTGGCCTTCGAAGACAGGAAACCTATAGGCATCTACAAGGGTCCTTGGGAAATGGGAGACGAACTTGAAAACATATTAGAGAAAAGTCACCGCACTGACGACAAGATAGTAGTTAGCGACGACGCCAAGAAAATAGTAGGGGACCTAACAGCCTTCGTCAAACAAAACAAGATATCAGAATACAAGGTAACTAAATAAAAGATATATATGGGCAAAGAAGGCTTTTCAAATAGCAGGAGAAATTTTTTAAAAACAGGCTTTACTTTACTGGCTGGAGCTGCGGCACTTTCTGCTTTACCTCAATTGGCTGCTTGTGAAAGAATTGATGAAAAGGAACAAATAAAAAAGTTCTTTAAAGAATATAATGAAAAATACCCCACTATAGGAGACAAAATAATCGAGCAAAAATCTTGGTTTTTGAAATATATGGATTCTCCAATCTACAAGAAGTTATTAACTGAAGAGATAAAAAAAGACACGCCCCATTGGGATGAGTGGGGAGAGTTCGGAGAATGGGTAGAATATAACATAAAAGGAAGAAGGTCTTTGGTTGAAAATGTTATTTTTGTATCTAAAGACGATCCAGGTGACCATAGGAAGTTATATGCTAAAAGAATTGCAACAGAAGAAATGTACAGACAAGACTTAGTCCCGATTAATAACGGGATCAATGAAGATCCCGGCTCGCCTCGATACCCACAAGAAGTGAGTTTGGTTGTTATAAATATTGAAAGCCACGATCAAAGTAACCCAAATCCTTTTTGGAATAATACAGTTTTTTGTCACGAACTTCACCATGCTGCTGTTAAAAACGATGATTTGATATTAGTATCGACTTCAGATAGATTCCAAAAAAAATTAGCTAAAATACAGCTTAAAGATGGGCTTGAGTCATCTTATACTGAGTATGTATTGGACCCCGGAGAAAACATGGCCGCGATAATTGAAGCAAGAAAAGCTCTACACGATTTGGGGAAGATGGATGGTTTTAAAGATAAATTTACGGAGGGGCACATAGAATATTTAAAAAAATATGCAAAGGATATATTCCTTGAATCTACGGTTATGACCAGCTTCCTTTTTAGTGATTATATGAAAAATAACCATATATCCAACAAAAACTTATCAGACATGATGAACAACTTCGCTGGTCTGTCTGCCCCTGAAGACTCGAACTCTAGAATGAGCTAAATAACCTCCTAAAGCATACGTCACTTAATACCATGAAAACACCTGAATTTTCACCAGAACGAAGAAAGTTTCTAAGGAATTCTTTAGAAGCGACTGCAGCGGTTGTGCTAGCTCCAGCAGAGAAGGTGACCAGGTTATTTGAAAACAAAGAGGAAGATTTAGAACAAAAACACATAAAGGATTGCATTGCTGAATACAATAAAAAGTATCCAGAAATAAAAGATAAAATTAGAGAACAGAAAAAATGGTTTTTAAGGTACATGGATTCTGATTTGTATAAAAAGCTTTTGGCTAAAGAGATGGAGAGAGCTTTAGGTGTTTTGGCTGAATCCAGCGACAGTGAGAAGAAAACCCTGAAAGAGTTCGTGAATTCTGAGTTGAAAGATAGAAAATTGAAAGTAAAAAATATAAAATTTTTTATAGATCATACAATAGAAGGTAGTATTGATGCTTACACAACAATATTGAATATTAATGATATTTCCGATCTTAGTAGAGTAGAATATCTCGGCAACAGAGAGGACCTGCCAAAAGAAGAGAGTTTTATGGGGGTTGTAGTTAACGAAATACCTTTCAATTCAGATTGTCTGAATAACTTCGAAGGGGTCAGTGTTTTTTGTCACGAATTGCATCATATTTCTCTAACAAAAATAAAATCTGCAGAGACGCAGCCGGTAAAAAAAACTGATGATATTTTTAAAGACAAACTTTTGCAAAGTAGTTTAGATAGCACTCAGGTTGGATCTGGTAAAGAGGCGTATGTTCTAAGCACAGCAGAGAATATGGCTAGAATCATAGCTGTACGTAAAACTTTGTTCCAGCTGGGGAAGATGAAGTCTTTTAAAGATGAATTTACTGAAAAACATATTGAGTATATAAAGAAATACCTCGATGATTTGTTCCCAAAGACATCCTTTATTCGTTATCTTTTTAGTGGGGAGCTTAAAAAAGAAAATAAAGCTATCGACAATCAAACACTGCTTGAATTAATGAACAGTTTTGCTGATGTTTTTGAATCTGAAGATCTAAATAGTAGAATGAGCTAATTAAAAAACCCTCGCATAACGAGGGTTTTTTAATTTAGAGTTTATTTTAATTTCGCTAGGACTCTTTTGAATGTCTCTGGAGAGTTCTCGGCCAAGTCGGCTAGGATCTTGCGATCGAGGGCGATGCTTTTCTTCTTCAGGGCATCTATCAGCTTGGAGTAGGTGAGGCCGCTTTCACGAGAAGCTGCATTGATCTTTAGGTTCCAAAGTTTACGGAAATCAGCCTTCTTGTCTTTGCGATGAGCAAAAGCGTAGGTACCAGCGTGTAGTAGACCTTCTTTAGCCTGACGTTCCTTGGTGCTACGGCCATGACGAAAACCTTTGGCCTGCTTTAGGATACTTCTCCTTCTTTTTAATGCGTGAACTCCTTTCTTTACTCTTGTCATGTTTTTTAAAAATTACTAATTAATTATCAGTTGATTTCTCTTTCTAGGAGAAAGGCATCAAGTGGCTTTTTGGCTTATTCTTCATTTTGAAGTTAACACCTTTCTTGCCGGCTAACTGTGTGCCACGTGACTGCTTGGCGTTGAAATGGTTAAAACCAGGCTTACGTCCGATCAACTTTCCATTCTTGGTCAGCTTAAGTCTCTTTGTGTATGATTTGTTTGTTTTCATCCCGATAATAAAACTTGCCTAAAATTTAATAATAAATTATTTCGCTTTTTCTATTGCAACCGCAAGTCCTTTTGGACCTCTTTTGTAATTCTCGGATATTTTGTAGTTCCCAGTAATCAAATGAAGTACTCGGTCGAGGCGTTCCCGAAGGAATTTGTCGTCCATGTACTTGGCTCGGCCGGCTAGGAAAAGTTCTATCTTTATCCTGTGTCCTTCCTCAAGCCATTTCGAAGCAGTTCTCGCTTTCAGTCCCAAATCGTGGTCACCGGTACCTATTTTAATCTGGATAGATTTGGTTTCGGTTGGTTTCGAACCTTGTTTGGTTTTCTTTAGCTTCTTGCTTTGCTCGTATTGATACTTGCCGAAATTCATAATTTTCGCCACTGGCGGGTTCGCCATAGGAGAAATTTCAATCAAATCAAGCCCTACTTTCTCAGCTTCCATCAAGGCCTCTTTGAGGCTCAAGACGCCGAAATTTTCATTATCAGCACCTATGACTCGAAGTTCTGCCGCTCGTATTTGATTGTTGATTCGTTCACGCAAGTTAAATTAGCTAAAGCTAGGTAGATATTAGCCTAACTTTCCATAAAAGTCAACCAAAATTAAGCACTCGTTAGGAACTCATTTCCTTGATGATTTGGTCCATCAGGAGGCCAGCAGGGAGGCGGTCACCCAATAGGGGTACGAAATAGTCACCCTCAACTCGGGTTTGGTCAGCGGATACCGACACCCCGGCGGCATCGATCATCTCTTTATCGTTTAAATTATCCCCAATAGCTAGGACCTGGTCCTTGGAGAGTCCCAAGTGTTTGGTGAAGGTATTAAGCCCGATGGCCTTGTTTTGGATACCTTTGACCCCGATGTCATAGGCTTCGCCGTTCCAGATGCTGTATAGGTTGTCATAGGCGCCGACTATCTCCTCGATCTCGGTGACTCGCTTGTCGCAGTGGATGGTGATGATGAATTCTTTTGGTTCGAAGCCTTTTACTTCTTCGTAACGTTCCTCAATACCGCGCAGTTTGAGAAAAGCATCTTTCAGGTATTCGAAACTGTTCACGTGTTGAATAATTTCTCCTTTGTGCCAGGTAGCACTGCCGTTTTCATAAGTCAGGCTGGTGAAGGGAAGTATGTCGCGGAAAATGTCTTGGAGCATGTACAGTCCACGTCCGGAATTTATGTTGACCAGGAATCCAAGTTCGTGCAATTTCTTGATTTGCTCTATTTCCTCTGGGCCTATGTGTTTGGTTTCCAGTGTAGTCGTATTGTTCCTTTGTTTTATATTGGTTCCACGGTGTACCAATACACCGTCCACATCAAAAACAACCAGTTTAATATTTTTCAAAACATCTTTCGTTAGTTCTTCAATTGGTTTCATGGTTGAATTATAACACTTCGATTATAAAAATGAGAAAGGCCACGGGAGTGTCCAGTGGACTCTCTCGTGGCCTAAAAAATATTGAAAATACAAACGGCCAGTGAAATTACGGCGCCAAGGGCGCTGAAACCCGCTGCAACGAACCAGTCGTCGCGGTTATCTGTGCGAACGGTTTTCTTACCTTTTTTTCTGAGATATGTAAACTCCTCAGTGTAGGTAAACACCACTGTTTTCCATTGGATTTTTGTTTTTAAACCCTTTTGGTAGAAAAAAAATGATGCGACAGCAAGAATAACTGTCAGGATTGCGGAAAAAATTATGGTAGCCATCGTTGTTGTATGGTTGGTTGTGAATGTGGTTCAAAGAGCCGAAAGGGGAGGAATACAGCTACTTAAACCACATCCAAAATCATTTTGGAAAGAGCCTTAATCCCCGCACAATATCATGCTTTATGAGAAAAGTCAATAGGTAGGGTGTCTTTAGCAATGCTAGTATTACTACATGGCGACATATGCTGAAAACAAAAGAGCCCGGTTTGATTACGAGATCCAGGAGAAATACGAATGCGGTATCGAACTTTTGGGTACCGAGGTCAAAGCCGTCCGTAGTGGCAAAGTCTCCCTCTTGGGGTCTTTCGTCATCATCCGCGGAGGAGAAGCGTTTCTGATTAACGCTAATTTTCAACCATACCAAGAAGCCAATGCACCAAAGGATTATGACCCACTTCGAAATCGCAAACTACTTTTGACCAAAAAAGAAATCCGAGAATTGGCCGACACCGAGAAAAACAAAAGTTTGACGATAGTGGCTATTTCGTTGTATAGTAAAAACCGCAAAATCAAAATGGATATTGCGGTGGCGCGAGGTAAAAAGAAGTTCGACAAACGCGAAACTATCAAGAAGCGTGAAACGGATATAGAGCTTCGCCGTCAGTATAAGAGGTAGAACGTTGATAAAAAAATATGGGACTGCAAGGCATAGACAGTAAGCCGTCGTGCTAGCAATGCATGTCGAGGATGAACGCACGCTCGTTAATAAGCGTTCAAAGCCTAATTGCAAAATTAGCATCAGCTAAAGTATCTTCATACTTCAGTATGAAGGACTTTACTCCAGCGTACGCTTTAGCGTAACTGGCGTCTTCTCCATCGACTTCCGATGCATGGATGAAGGTGTAATATTATCGGGATAAGGAAGTACCTGCTCACACACTTCACGAAAATTTAGAGCTCGACCGAAAGATATTTTGTTCGTTTAATAATCTTTTGGTTTAAACATTTAAACCAACTAAACATGTAGATTTGCTGGCGCACCCTTTCTGCACGGGGATTCAATTTCCCCCAGTTCCACAACCAAAAAAGAATTACCTGAACGGTGATTCTTTTTTTGTGTGCATAAAAATAAACTTTAAATTTATGATTTTTTGTGGCATACTCATGCCATGAAGATAAAAGAAAGGTATGAAAAGTACCAGATAATGCCAACACTGGCTGAACATATGTTACGGGTGGGAGCTGTTGCTAAGATACTAACTAGCCAAATTAAGGAATCAGGCTTTCCATCGAAAGAAATCATCTCTGCCTGTCTACTTCATGACATGGGTAATATTGTAAAATTTGATCTGGATAACGTCCCTGCGGGATTGGACATTCCCAACATAGAACATTGGAAAGAAGTTCAAAAAAAAGTGATAGACCAATATGGACTGGATGAACACGATGCTACTTATCAAATGGCCAAAGATATGGGTGTTTCTAAGGTAACATTAGACGCAATTTCTAACTGTGGTACCGCTAAAGCTAAAAAAGTTTTAGAAGAAAAAAGTATCCCTGCAATGTTTGTAACATATTCTGACTATCATGTTGCCCCAACTGAAATAGTTACGCCCGAAGATCGTTTAAACAATATTCTCATCAGGTATAAAAATACCCCCAAGTATGAGGGGTATGTCAGAGACGGTAACAATGTTTTAGAGATTGCTCATTACTTAGAAAAGCAATACTCGCTGGATAAACAGCAAGTTAATGAAATATCTGTAAAAACTGTCGTTTCAGAACTCCTCGAATGGGAATTGGTATAAGTTAAAAGTATCACAAGCACCTTTTTGCCGGCTATAGTTTGGGTTATTATTTTGTGTTACAATTCATTAATATGGCAATAAATCAAAAACCAGATGTACATAATCTTATAATGTGTACCAATATTTTTATAAGGAAAGATGGCAAGTGGCTTCTCATGAAACGTTCGCCTCAAAAGAAATTTGCTCCAGATGTTGTGCATCCTTTTGGGGGCAAAATAGATCTCAACGAAAATCCTTTTCTTGGGGCTAAACGAGAAATATTAGAGGAAACTGGCCTGCAAGTTAAAAACATTAAATTAGAAGCTGTAATTCTTGAAATTACACCCGTAAAAGATCGAGACGAAAATTGGCTAATTTTCCACTTTTCTGCTGACTACGACTCAGGAGAACTTATTGAAAGCGAGGAAGGTTTGCCTGTATTTTTGACTGATGAAGAAGTTAAAAAAGAAAAACTATTCCCATCTGTAAGAGTTATGATTGATAATATTATTAATCCGTCTGATGGCACAGCTTTTGCAACAGTATCTTACAATGAAGATGGAAGTGTTAATACATCAACACTTAAACTAGACATTTGTTCACTTTGATCAATAACCTTAACACGGTTCACGATTTCAGAATCTGAAGTTTTTGTGTTAATATACCCCGGTATGAATCTAAATTTTTTGAATAAAGACGAGGAAAAAGGGAAGGGTAAGAAGAAGGGCAAAGAACCGAAGTTTTTCGGCAGTATTGCCTCGACCATTTTCATTTTCATGATATTAACTGGCCTTTATTTGGCGCTCTCCGGTAGTGGGGAGAAAAAGGAAGCTCTAGTACCTATCTCCGAAGTTGCTCAAAGTGTTACTCGCGGGGAAGTGCAAGACATCTTGGTTGAAGGCGAGAAACTTTCCGTAACCTTCACCAACGGATCCATCAAAGAATCCAAAAAAGAACCCGAAGCATCGCTCTCGGAAACACTCGCTAATTACGGAGCGACCAAAGAAGAACTATCGAAAGTTAAAATAGAAATAAAAAATGAATCTGGTTTCGGCTACTGGCTAGGCAGTATTTTGCCTTTTGCTTTACCGATACTTTTCATAATTTTTTTCTTCTGGTATTTATCCCGCTCGGTGAAGGGTGCAGGCATGCAGGCATTTACCTTCGGGCAATCCAAAGCTCGCATCACGGACCCGAATGACAAAAATAATAAAGTTACCTTCAAAGACGTAGCCGGTTGCAAGGAAGCTAAAGAAGAATTGAAAGAAATTGTAGACTTTCTAAAGAGTCCAAAAAAATTCCTAGATATCGGAGCGCGGATTCCAAAAGGTGTCATGCTCACTGGTGGACCGGGTACTGGTAAAACTCTGCTAGCGCGAGCTGTAGCCGGGGAAGCGTCAGTACCATTTTTCCACTTGTCCGGTTCCGAATTCGTAGAGATGTTCGTTGGTGTTGGTGCGTCCCGCGTACGTGACCTATTCAAAATGGCTAAGCGTGCAGCACCAGCTATCATATTCGTCGACGAAATAGACGCCATCGGCCGAACCCGTGGTGGAGGCTTTGGTGGTGGAAACGATGAACGGGAACAAACCTTGAACCAAATCTTGGTTGAGATGGATGGTTTCGAACCGAATGACAAAGTCATAGTCATGGCAGCTACCAACAGGCCAGATGTGCTCGACCCAGCGCTCGTTCGTCCGGGACGTTTCGACCGCAAGGTTATACTTGATCTACCAGACCGCGCTGACCGTGAAGCCATACTTGGAATTCATGCGCTTAAAAAGCCCCTAGCGGAAGATATAAATTTGAAATTAATTGCTGAACGTACTCCTGGTTTCTCTGGTGCAGATTTGTATTCGGTGATGAACGAAGGGGCTATCCTAGCTGCTCGCGAGAATCGCAAAAAGGTTTCCCAGTTTGACCTCATTCGAGCAATAGAAAAAGTCATGCTCGGCCCCGAACGCAAAAGTCACTTACTGTCTGATGTAGAAAAGAAAATAACGGCGTACCACGAAGCTGGACACGCATTGGTCGCATCGGTGTTACCTTACGCAGATCCAGTGCACAAAGTTTCCATAGTAGCGCGTGGCTCGGCAGGGGGATATACGCTTAAGCTTCCACTCGAAGACAGAAAACTCCAATCCAAGAAAGAATTCCTAGATGACATCGCTATGTCACTCGGTGGCTACGTAGCAGAACAAATGATTTTCGGGGATGTGACTACTGGCCCGTCGTCAGACTTACAAGTTTCATCCAACCTCGCTCGTGCTATGGTGACCCGCTGGGGTATGTCGGACGTCATCGGTCCGGTGGCTTTAGTTGAAGGTACTAAAAACCCATGGTCAGATGGAACCAGCAAGGAATTTTCTGAAGCACTAGCCGAGAAGGTAGATGCCGAGGTTTCAAAGATTATCCAAGGAGGACTGCGGTCTGCAGAAAAAGTTTTGAATGAAAACCGCAAAGCCCTGGATGCCATAGCCGCCAAGTTGATAGAAGTAGAAACTCTAGAACAAGAAGAATACGAAAAGGTTATTATTGCCCATGGCATAATGCCAAAGAAAAAGGAGGTTGAAAAAGTCATCTAAATACTGCTCCACATTATACATGAACCATGGTATAATACACCTGTACAAGTATTTTGTAGGTTCGTGTTTATGGCAAGAAAAGAGGAAAAACAAAAGGCGATAACCATGCGTAAGCAGGGTATGAGTTATAGCCAAATAAAAGAAAAATTAGGTGTAAATAAAAGTACTTTAAGTGGGTGGCTTTATAATATGCCATTATCTCCTAAAAGGATAAGAGAGTTGAGAGCAGATAGTCCTGCCCGAATAGAAAGGTTTAGGAACACAATGAGGTTAAAGAAAGAGAGAGCTCTTTTTGAATCTTATAAAGAAGTATCTAAAAAAATAAAACAACTTTCTCCTCGAGAACTACTTTTGTCTGGATTTTTCTTGTATTGGGCAGAGGGGACCAAAACAAGTAAAACCTCAATTTGTCTTACTAATACGAATCCAAAAATGCTTTTGTTCTATATAAAATGGTTAGACATGCTTGGTGTAGATAAAAAAGAATTAAAAGTTAAGTTACATCTTTATTCTGATATGGACATTAAAAAACAAGAAAAGTACTGGTCCATCAAACTATCTATTCCACTTACACAATTCAGAAAATCATATATTAAAAACACCAAGCTTTCTTCTGTAACTTACAGTAATGGTTTTGGACAAGGAACCTGTTCGGTTATAGTGGAGGGAGTCGATCTGTACAGGAAAGTGATGATGGGTATCAAATATATTGAAGATAATAACACGGTATAAAGTATTTGTTTTTTAGTTAAAAATGATATATTGTTTGGTGTATATCCACCCTTAGCTCAGTTGGTTAGAGCATCGAGCTTATACCTCGAGGGTCCCACGTTCGAGTCGTGGAGGGTGGACAAGAATAATTGTTATATAATGTCATTATGGATATTTGTTACTTAGGATTTGTAAAACTATCTTTTTGTTTACTGGGTGTTATTTTTAGTTTTTTAACTGCCAAGCATATGGTAGATGTTCATGGGGCAGGAATGTTTCCAAAAGAACATAGTAGAAAGGAAATTTTTCACGACTATATTCTAAACTTTTTTGGAACATTGTTAGGATGGATATCTTTGTATTATATTATTTTTTATCGTATCAGTGGTATGGGTAATGAATTAAAATTAATCGATCTGTTCCTAGTATTGGTCGCATATGTAGGTGTTACAGGATACTTACCCCACCTGATTGTTAATAAGGGACTCAAACCATAAATAAAATTTACTCAAAATGGAAATCGGTATTTTTTTGTTCAACCCTGGTTTTAAGTAACTGATAATTTTTCAGCTCCGGATCTTCCGCAATTATTCGGGTAGCTTCGGTCCGCGCGGCTTCAACCATTTTTATGT